>NZ_LWGA01001165.1:0-5327 GCF_001635235.1 Oleiphilus sp. HI0117
CTTTAAAAGAGATTTTTGAAGGTCAGGATATGCGTTTGGTACTGGTTGAGCCAGTTTAATAGAGGAAGTATGTATTGACGCTAGAGCCAATAGTTTCATGCTTATCTCGTTTAAACTTAATGTCAGTGTTGACGCTTTATATAGTTCGCCCGTATCAAGTCGATGTTATCGATAAGGTCCTGTTTGATGATGTCGGGCGATATCACTTTGGCCTGAGGGCCTAATGACATTAACCAGTTTCTGAGTTGAACCGTGCGCTTAGTTGTAGCACTTAAGCTCCAGTCATCATCGTGAGCGTGATGTAGCTCCTGATCGTGACTGATAGGGTTGTCGTGTAAGTCTTGTATTAAATTGCTGTGTTTTCCCGTCGTAATACTCAGCTCCAGGGTGTAAGTCTGAGCGTCTTGAAAGTCGATTAAGACATCCATATTTCCTTGATCTAGATAGCTTTTTAGCTCGAAATCTTCAGGCACCGCATTTGCGTGACTGCTAACACTTAAGTCACTTATCTTATGAATCAAGAAACTTCGAAAAGCCTCATCGCCCTTTTGCATGTCACCTTCCTTCTTGGCGACTAAATATATTTTCGGCAGCATAATCGCAACGCCGAAAGGATGAACCTCATAATCTTTGAGTTTTCCTTGGCTTTGATAGCTTAGTATCAGGCGTTTGCGATGAAGGATAGCGCTGTATATCCGGTTTAGCATTTCCAGGTCAAAATCGGCAGCCTTTAACTGTTGCCCGCGTTGGAAAAATTCTACGGCGCTAGTCAGGCGTTGATAATGCTTGGGGGAAATCGACTTCTCTTGTTTTAGAAGCTTGTCTTGAGCTTCCTGAAAAATAGATTTAAGGACATTCTGAGTATCAACAGGTAAGACTTGCTTCAGATGCTTTTGGCTTATGGAGAGTGCCAATGCCATGTAGTCAGGCATTTTCTCAAAACTGTAGCCAATAAGAGAATAAGGGTCGAGACGCCAGAGCCGGCTCTTTCCCAGGCCTTTTTCAGTGCTTAGGCCAAACTCGTTATGGTAGTCATTATCGTCTATTTCGTCACCGAGTAGGAACTTCAAGTCACGTTGTACGAGTCTAAACTGGCTTTTTGCTTTGGAGGCCTGAGTATCCAGATAGCCTGCATCACTCAAATGCTGAATAATTTCATCCGTGCCGATGGCGAGGTGCTGCGACTTCAAATAGTTGAGTATTTCTAATCTTCTAAGAAAGGTTTGCATTGGTCCTCACTTTCAATACGGTGGCTTATTGCAAAGCGCGCAACAAACCAATAAAACTGACGAGCAGTAAGACGCTACCCATTACGCGATAGAATACGACTGAGTCGGTTTCTTGTAGTTTTCGGTGAAACTTTAAACCTAACAGGTGGCCAAGAGCCGCGCAGGGTAGCAGCCATAGTTGGTGGGTTAGCTGGAAGTCGACATTCAGATAAATAAAAGCTGCGACTTTGATCGACACCAAAATAAACCATAGGGCAAATAAGGTGTCTCGCAGCTGCTCCTTCTTAACATGTGAGGCGAAAACAGCTGTTAATAAAGGAGCCCCGATGAGTGAGGTACCACTGACGTAACCACCGAGCATTAAAAAAGTGATATCCAGCGACTTAAAACGGCTCTTAAAGGGCTTGTTAAAAATATAAGTGACGGAATAAACCGCGACGATAGAAAATATTATTAAACCCATTACGGTAGCAGGCAAGGTTATGAGCCCAAATACGCCAATAATCTTAGGAATCAGCATAATTAGAAGCGCACGCTTTAGATAGGGCCAATCAATAGCTGATTCGTCTTGTGCGCCCTGGTGTGCATATTTCTTGCGAATCTTGTGATTTTCAAAAAATATTAAGCCCGAAAAGAATAGCAACTGAAGCGAAATGATTGGCAGGTAAAGCAAAGGGTCATTGTGAATTAACAGTAGGAAGGGCAGTGATAGTACTGCTCCCCCAAAGCCTAAGCCTGAACGCACAAATCCACTCCAAATAAAGGTGAGAGCGATTAATGCACACTGAACAAGGCTAAGTTCTGACATTATCTTTAATCAGCGTCCTGATTACGTTTTTCCTTTGCCTCTTCTTCAGCCTGGCGCTTGGCTTCAATCATGGCGCGGAACTCAGCAAGTTCTCGTTCCATCATTTCTGGAGTCTCGAGGCAAATCTGGCCTAGCTTGCCTGAACGTAATTCATTTAGAACAATAGTTGCGGCTTGATATAAGTCGACAATACCACCCGCCCTTAGGCAGCCCCGTTTACTACCGATAAGTTTTAATAACTCCAGCTTATCTTGCTGAAGATCAAAGGTAGAGAAGTCGAGCTTGAAGCGAGTTGCCAAGGCTTCTGGGTAATGGTTTGCCAAATGCTCCAGGGCAAAAATAGCGACGGATTCATATTCCATTGCGGTGTCTTTAACCGCGCCTGTTGCCGCTAAACGATAACCACAGGTTTCGGGTTCGAGTTTTGGCCAGAGTACGCCAGGGGTGTCCGAGAGAACGATGCCGTTATCAAGGTTTATCTTTTGCTGGCGCTTTGTCACCGCAGGTTCGTTGCCAACTTTTGCAATAGCTCGGCCGGCGATGGAATTAATCAGGGTAGATTTACCGACATTGGGAATGCCCATAATCATGGCATTTATGGGCTTATCTGAATCTTGACGATGTGGTGCGAGTTTTCGACATAAGTTGGCGATAGCGCCTTTATTGCTAAGGGTATTAGCACTAATTGCCAAGGTTTTAACTTGTGCATCTTTTTCGAAGTGTTCTTGCCAAGCTTTGACTACGTCTGGATCAGCTAAATCAGACTTGTTGAGAATCTTAATGCAGGGTTTATCTTCCTTAAGCTGGCGAATCATTGGGTTGGAGCTGCTGAATGGAATCCGAGCGTCCAGTATTTCTATCACCACATCTATTTGAGACATGACTTTCTTAATTTCTTTGCGGGCCTTGTGCATATGACCCGGGAACCACTGAATTGCCATCTACTTATCCTGATTCTTAAGAGAGTCTGGACGAGTATCCAAACCTTGTTTTGAAAGGTCATCCATATGCTGGTTTTTCAGTTTGACGTAATTGCTTGCAGTGTACTTGAAAAAGGTTTTTTCCTTGTCACTAATGGGGCGGATCTTTTTTGCTGGGCTGCCACGATACATATGGCCGGACTCCAGAACCTTGCCTGGCGGGACAACGCTACCTGCAGCGAGAATGACCTCTTCTTCTATCACCGCGCCGTCCATAACAATCGCCCCCATGCCTACTAATACTCGATCTTTTACTGTGCAGCCGTGTAGCAGAGCTTTATGACCAACGGTAACGTCAGAGCCAATGGTGAGTGGAAAACCGTCTGGATTATAGGGGCCAGCATGTGTGATGTGTAACACAGAGCCATCCTGAATACTGCTGCGTTCACCAATTCGAATTTTGTGCATATCACCGCGAATCGCGACTAAAGGCCAGATAGAGCTATCGGCTCCGATTTCAACATCACCAATAACAATGGCTGTTGGGTCGACGAAAACTGATGAGTCTAGTTTGGGGGAAAAGTCGAGATAGTTTCTCACGCAGCTCATAGGCTGATCCTCTTGTGATACATCTGGCGGTGTTATTGACGTCGTTGCGACCTAAGTGTTTTTTCGGTTCAACTTGAGGGCAGAGAATACCGAAAATTAGTGATCTTCACCAGTATCTAGCGCTATGCGAGCAAGTTGCTATAGTGAGACTAAGGGCTTTAAAAAATCATCAATGCCCCCATAAAGAATAAATTGTTCCAAGCTGCTTAGCTCGCTTGCCTTAAAAATATACCAAATAGATAGAGTTAAAATTAATGAACCCATTGTTAGCTGATTCGCCACTGCCACTGTTTGAGCAGATTACATTAGAGCACTTTGAGCCCGCATTAGATAAGGTGCTTGCAGACAACAGAGCTTTAGTCGAAAAGCTTGTAACTGATAAACAATATTCTTGGCAAGATTTTGCGTATCCTTTAGAAAGTGCTGACGATCGCTTGAATAATGTTTGGTCGGTTATTTCCCATTATAACTCAGTGCTAAATTCCGATGAGTTGAGAGAAATCTACAAGCGCCTTATCGCTAAATTGACAGAATACGGTACAGAAATGGGGCAGAATAAGGACTTGTTTTTAGCTTATCAGGCCTTGGCTGATAGCGATGAATACGCTGGGCTGAGCCAAGCTCAAAAGCAGTCAATCAAACATACTCTTCGTGGCTTCAAGTTGTCGGGAGTGGCGTTGGAAGATGATGAAAAAGAAGCCTACTCGGCATTGAAGAAGGAGATGTCAGAGCTGACCAACAGCTTTTCGGAAAATGTCTTGGATGCGACACAGTCTTGGACGCTCTATTTTGAAGACGTTGATTCACTTGCAGGTCTGCCAGAAAGTGCACTACAACTGCTCGAAAGCCAGGCAAAAGCCAAGGGACATGAAAAGGGTTATCTGATTACCCTGGATATTCCTAGTTATTTGCCGGTTATGACTTACTGCGATGATGCCAATATCCGTGAGCAGCTATATCAGGCTTATTTGACTCGCGCTTCCGACCAAGGACCTGATGCGGGTAAGTGGGATAATAGTAATAATATCCAACGCATACTCAGTTGCCGTCAGGCGCTTGCTAAGTTGCTGTCGTTTGACAATCATGCCGAGCGCTCCTTAGCGACTAAAATGGCAGACACGCCAGATGAAGTGATTGAGTTTTTAGAGCAGCTTGCAGGCAAGGCTATTGATTACGCAAAAAATGAAGTAGAAGAGCTTAAAGCCTATATGAAAGAAGAGTTCGGTGTGGCTGAACTGAATCCCTGGGATGTGGGCTATTATTCCGAAAAGCTTCGACAGGCTCGTTTTGATATTTCGCAAGAAGCGTTAAAGCCATACTTCCCAGCACCAGTGGTTCTGCAAGGCATGTTTGATGTGGTTCAGAAACTGTTTGGCATTGAAGTCAAAGAGCGCCCTGAGGTGAAAACCTTCCACCAAGATGCTCGCTATTACAGCATTTATAGCGAGGGTGAAGAAGTAGCTGGTTTCTATCTGGATATCTATGCCCGAAAAGACAAACGTGGTGGCGCCTGGATGGCAGACTGTCGTGCACGCAGACGTTTGGCCGATGGCTCTGTGCAAATGCCGGTAGCTTTCTTGGCGTGTAACTTTACACCGCCTGTTGCGGATGAGAGCGGTAATCTGGCAGATAGCTTGTTAACTCACAATGAAGTGACGACACTGTTCCATGAGTTCGGACATGGTTTGCACCATATGTTAACCAAAGTCGATGTTGCTGGGGTATCAGGTATTTCTGGGGTGCCTTGGGATGTGGTTGAAC
>NZ_LWGA01001166.1:0-899 GCF_001635235.1 Oleiphilus sp. HI0117
TTGACTGACTTACGCTGCTTTCGATGCTTTTTCACCTCACGGTGAAGCCAGCAGGTTAAGGTCTTCTCGTAGTCATCCAGCTTACTCGGCGACTTCCTTGCAGGGTAGCTTGGGTCTAAATTTCTATTATTGAGGTATTTACGAACAGTAATTCGTGACAATCCGGTCTTCCGAGCAATCGATCGAATCGATTGTCCCTCCCGAATATGCGAGCGTCGAATTACGCTTAGTAGAGCCACGTCTATCACTCCATTTTCTCCTGCTTTGCTGAAGCAGGGATAGGTTTATACGTGGGTCAAAATTCGATGCAAATATATGGCTTTAGTGGGTCAGTTTTGGGTGCAAATCAACAGCTAGGGAAGGAAATTATTGTTAAACAAGGCATCCGGGTATCCCTTGCCAACAATGGTGAAGAAGGCTACGAGAAAGCCATAAAAGGCAATTTCGATTTCATATTAATGGACATGCAAATGCCTTTAATGGATGGCTGCCAAGCTACCGAAAAGATACGGGAAAGCAATCAGAAGATCCCTATCATCGCGATGACCGCAAATGCCATGGCAGAAGACAAAGCAAAATGTCTTGCCTCGGGCATGAATGACTACGTGACCAAGCCCGTCAATGACAATGAGCTCTTTTCTGCCATTCTCAAACATGTCAAAGGCATCAGACAAAAGCAAAATCAAGCGCTATGCCCTCAGGAACAGCACCTTTCGGAACCAATCGAGCAGGTACAAACTGCCTCTGCGCCAGAGGAAAGCAGAATAAGTCAGGAGCTGTCGACTGAAGTCGAGGAAGTCGAGGAAGTCGAGGAAGTCGAGGAAGTCGAGGAAGTCGAGGAAGTCGAGGAAGTCGAGGAAGTCGAGGAAGTCGAGGAAGTCGAGGAAGTCGAGGAAGTC
>NZ_LWGA01001167.1:0-1065 GCF_001635235.1 Oleiphilus sp. HI0117
CAACGAGCATTACTAAGCGGTTATCAGGCCATTATGCTAACACTGGACACACCACTACAAGCACCCAGCCACCAAACACTACGATCCGGCTTTCAAATGCCGAAAGAATTACAGCCAGTCAACCTAAGTGACTACCCAAATAACGGCGTTCAAAGCGCTGGAGCAGCCGGCATTTTCCAGCAGCATGTTCAAAAGGCTGTTTCACTCGAGCTGCTTAAGAAAATCATTGCGATCAGCCATGTCCCGGTATGGGCAAAAGGCATTATGAGCACTGAAGATGCTACTTACCTAAAAGATCTAGGCATCGCAGGGATCGTCGTGTCAAACCATGGCGGCAGAGCCCTGGATGGCGTACCCGCAAGCTTGACGGTACTACCCGACATTCGCCAAGCCTTGGGCGATGAATACCCGATTCTTTTTGACAGTGGCATTCGTAGTGGTGCCGATATATTCAAAGCCATTGCCCTAGGCGCTGATGCCGTTCTGATTGGACGTTTGCAAGTCTATGCCTTAAGCATTGCCGGTGCCTTAGGTGTCGCTCACCTGATCAAGCTACTCAAAGAGGAGCTTGAATACACCATGGCGATGACGGGCTGTCGTACAATCCAAGAAATTCGTCATGCAAACCTTAGAAAGCTGGGGACTCCTTTATGCTAATCGTCATACCCAAAGTGTTATCAAGCGAAGAAGTGAAGCAATTCCGAAGTGCCCTGGATAAATCCTCGTGGCGTGATGGCAGCCAAACCGCCGGTGGCATCGCTATTCACGTCAAACACAATCGTCAACTCGATGACCTGGGCGACACCGCTCAACAACTGGGCCGTGAAATTCTGCGCAAGATATCTCAACATCCTGTTTTTATCTCTGCGGCACTGCCTGACAAAATCTTCCCGCCAAAATTTAATTGCTACGGAGAAGGCGAAACCTACGGCAATCATATCGATGGTTCCCTGATGCAAATACCGGGCACCGCTCAAACAATGCGCACCGATGTTTCATCCACTTTATTTCTGAATTCGCCAGAAGAATATGAAGGTGGCGAGCTCCAAATTCATACTCAGTACG
>NZ_LWGA01001168.1:0-986 GCF_001635235.1 Oleiphilus sp. HI0117
TTTGAACTAAGCAGTTTCAAATAATCTAAATCACTTTCTCGTATCTTATCTAAGTCTACAAAATAAGATTTTGTTGTCTTTACAAGCTTGAGTCTAGTGTTTAGAAGGGGGGGGAGAGATATTAAGTTGTCTCGTGTTTCGCTTGCTAGCGCTGGTAAGAACACTTCATTCCAATTCGCAATTTTATCGAGATGAGCTAAAAGTCCTTTAATGACGTCATTTTGGTTTGCCTTGCTGAGGGTGCGGTTTACTAATATTTGATTATATTCAGTAGTGAGTTCATCTAGGTGTGTGTCGCCGGTATTGTTTAGGTAGAGTCCATCCGAGTGAACTATGTGTAATCGGACTGTTTTATTGAAGGAAATAATCATGCCAGAGAGTGGTGTGCCATTAACTGAGCAAGATACGAGGTAGACGGGGTGTTGGTTAGGCAGAGCTTCTAGCCATGTTTCTACCCATGGTATTGATTGGAAAAAATTGTGCTGACAATATGGAAGTAATTCTTTCCACTTAAGTAAAGCTTCGGCTTTGTGATTAAGAGCATCTAAATGTTGATAAGTTATATTATTTATCACGTTATTGAACTGAGTTATATTTGAAACCAAAATGGGCTGAATTAAAAAGTATAAGATGGTTCGGTCAAATGTCTAGTCATATTCAGACGTTTATGCAAGTCAGTCTTAAAATTACTAACGTAAGCTTGTCTGAGATAGTTCCCTTTTCATTTATAATTGAGGATGACCGTTTATATTCTCGGGGTTGCGGCGTTTTTCAAGGTAGTTGTCGCCTGAGCATTTAAGCTGCTTGTTTTTCCTTCTCCGGGTTCAACTTAACGTCACCCACTTTCTCCCAGTTCCGCGTAGCTTTTGACCACCTTATTTGGTTCTTTCTTTTCATCTTGCGATAAAGCTCATCCCTCTTCGATAATATTTCTTCATCCAGACCTAAGTGCCTTTGCTCTGGGGTAACAAAGTTAATTCGACTAT
>NZ_LWGA01001169.1:0-989 GCF_001635235.1 Oleiphilus sp. HI0117
GAGGTTTTATTGATCCAGAGTGGGCTAAGAGTGGGGGGGGAATACCTATCTGGCTTGTCATAATAGCTTTGATTTCGGGTAGGGCCGTTTAGAATGATCTAGCGGATATAGTGTCTATAGAGCTTTGAGAAAAATATGTGGTTAAATGTGACTTTATGCCTCAGCGCTATGTCTGAATGGTAGAGTAAGGACAGTATCACAGAGCCTTATAAACTGAATTTCAATTTTTAATCGAGTATCTACTATGAAAAGTTGCACCTTTAAGCAGCCCGGTTGAGTAGTGTTGAGTTTGGCCCCTGAAATATGGGGCTTTTTTTTGCGTTAAGGTTAGGTGCTAATGATCCTTTATTTGGGGTCGTCAAAATTATTATCTAATAAGATCAGAGTTTTAAAGATACCAAGGGAATAAAATGTCTGATATTCTTATAGAAGCTCAAAAGGAAGGGTTTCTCCCAGAAACTCAAGTGGCATTGGGCACTAGCGAAGAAACGATCGAATGTGAAGGTTGTTATTCGCAGGTACAAGAAAGGGATTTAAAAGGCGGGGAGGCATGTCCTTACTGTTCTCTCGTGATTGCATAAAGTGCGAAAGAACATTTCCTAGCTTTGATCAAGTCTATAAAGGTCACCTAACAAAGACCCTCTGATTCGTAAATCCCTTTTGATGCTGAAATATAATCTATTTTCACTATTCAGGGGATAAAGGAATGCAAAATACGGCTATAAAAGTTATATCAACGTGCTTAGTTACTGGAACTCTAATTGGCTGTAATGGAGGTGGAAGTGGTGGCGGTGGAGCTGCCCCTGGAACTAATGGCGGTCAAGGTGGTGGAGTAGGGCCTGAGTTAGTAATCGAGTTTAGAGAGGCACCTCTAGACCCAAAGGTTTTTAATCTGCTTTCAAATGATAGAAGTACAGAAAATCACTTTAACCCTGAAGAAAAGTTAAGCATAACTTGGATGACAACGGTTAAATATTCGGATGACACTA
>NZ_LWGA01001170.1:0-488 GCF_001635235.1 Oleiphilus sp. HI0117
CTCAATGGGAGCACCTGTGATAATTTTTTCCCGAATCTCTTCAAGTTCTTCCAAACTCAAAAAATTCAAGTAAGGCTCGTTCTCACTATAACTCAGGATAATCGAGCGTATTTGATCACGATGAGAGTCTGGGGTACGAGAACAAGCGTTACAGACCTCAAAGGCTATAGCCTTATTCTCACCGCAATAAATACATATACTTATCATAATATCGTCATTGGCCTTGTGCTAAGAGAGTACTGCATGAAAGGAACAGCCAGCCTATCTTGGAAGATAAGCTAGCTTATTCTGGAATGCCTTAGCCTAATGCCCGAAGCTCTTCATAAGACCTTTAAGCTTGTCACCACCTTTCTCTTCAAGTTTCTCCATCAGCTTCTCTTTAGCTTTCGCTTTCAGTTTTTCCGTCTGCTTTGCTTTAGCTTCTTTGATAAGCTTATCAAGTATTTGTTTACCCATAGCCTGAGCAAGTTCCTTTGGAGGAAGGCCCG
>NZ_LWGA01001171.1:0-558 GCF_001635235.1 Oleiphilus sp. HI0117
GGGTCTGAAAATGGTCAAGAAAAACATCTCGGCTTATGTTAGGGATTTGGTGTTCTGCGGCAATTTTGGCGGCAACCGAGTTGGCAGAGGTGCGACTATCCAAGAAAAAGAAGGGGTGCTGTTTAACCGTTTCCATTACCCACTCCATAACCTTGTTTTGAGTTGTCAACTGACTGCCCATATGGTTATTCAGGCCTACCATATGCGGAATCGAGATAAAGCTTTTTCGCAAGGTTTGCTTAATTTGCATCTCACTCATGTTTTCGGTTAAACCGCCCTTACCGAGCTTAATCCCAAGCTTATTTTGCATGGGCGAGTGGAGCATGATTTCCTTACCATTCTCTTTAGCTCTTTCGATTAGGGTTCGTGTATGGCGTCTTTCTGGTAGAAAAGACAAAGTAAGGGGGTAGGGTAGGTCAATTAATCGGGAGCCGTTCTCCAGGTGATTCCCCATATCGTCAATGACGATTGCGATGGTCGGTTGCTGCTTTTGCTCTGCAGCAACGGGAAAAGCAAGCACGACAGTAGTCAGGATAAAGGTGACTACTGTACTGAGCT
>NZ_LWGA01001172.1:0-642 GCF_001635235.1 Oleiphilus sp. HI0117
TATGATTTTTTTGCAATAATATCCAACTTAGATTGTTTGATTCAGTTGCTAGACTCGATTTGTATTGACTCTCTCCGGCTAAAAAGTCGTACTTGTTATACCCCTTTTTTGCGTTCAATAGGATTGCGAAATAATGCGATGTTAGGCCTGGTTTTAGTTTGTTGATGTCTGTGTAATTAAAACCACATTGATAAAAAAGTACTTCACCCTGATACAAGAAATTATAGAGATACCCGATGATATTGTCTTTGGTGTGTATCTTGAGAACTTGTATGTAGTCGCTGTCAAAGTAATCGGTAATTAACTTCCTATGAAAGTTAAAGAAGAATGTGTTTGAAAATGCGCCTGCTTTGCCTCTTTTAGTCCATTCTATCTGGTGCAGCTCTGCTAGCTCTTCAAGCATGGTGATTGCTTGCCCGGTAGATTCGGCTTCTTGTACTTCAATATTTGAAGATTGCTGATAACCACTTATTGAGCGTTTTATCTGGGAGCGTTTATTTGAACTAAGCAGTTTCAAATAATCTAAATCACTTTCTCGTATCTTATCTAAGTCTACAAAATAAGATTTTGTTGTCTTTACAAGCTTGAGTCTAGTGTTTAGAAGGGGGGGGAGAGATATTAAGTTGTCTCGTGTTTCGCTTG
>NZ_LWGA01001173.1:0-534 GCF_001635235.1 Oleiphilus sp. HI0117
CCCTTACTCACTGCATTAGTGAAAAATCCATCGTGTTGCCCCACAGCATTAGATTCAGACGCAAAATCTCCACGCTAAGCTAAACTTGTATAGCTCACTTAAAAACCTACTCAAGAACTCTTTTATGACCGCTACACACACTAAGCCACTCGTTCGCTCTAGGCTATCCAAATTCAATTCACCTCTTCTTGGTGCTTTTTTTTATCCTCGTCCTACTAATTGTAGGTAAAGCTAGCGCACAAACAGAACCCAGGTTATCCGAGTCATTTAGCGAAGCATCTTCTATGATCAAAGAAGCCAAGCTAAGTCAGCAAAAGATTAACAAAACAATCGCATCAACTGAGGCCTTACTTCGCGAATATCAAAGCTTATCGAGAGCCCTGGAACAAACAAATATAAACTTATCACATCAACAACAGATACATTCTCGCCAACAAACAACGTTGATTGACTATGAAGGCCAGCTATCGCAAGTATCGCAAACAGAGAACAGTTTGATACCAATGCTCCTGGAAATGATTGACTGGATTGATA
>NZ_LWGA01001174.1:0-1385 GCF_001635235.1 Oleiphilus sp. HI0117
AGAGACGAAAAAGTCCAAAAGGTATACAGCCTTCAAGCAAAGTTGTGGGAAGCTTTAGAGTACGCAAATCTGAAATACAGGGATGCGCTAAAGTCTCATGCCAATAAATCGCGTGCTCAGGACTACCTGAAAAGGCGTGGCTTGTCGGACGAAGTGATTGAGCGCTTCGCTATCGGCTTTGCACCGGCCGAGCGGGATTTTCTGAGTGCTAAAGCCGCCCCAGAAACCTTAAAGTCACTCATTCAGACCAAAACCGTTCTCGATAAGTACGACAACCCCTTTGATCTATTTCAAGATCGCTTAATGTTCCCTATTCGAAATAGCCGCGGTAAGACTGTGGCTTTTGGGGGGCGAACCTTAGGGGACGACAAAGCTAAATACATCAACTCACCTGAATCGGAAGTTTTCCACAAAAGTAATGAGCTTTACGGTCTGTATGAAGCGAACCAGGCAACCCGACATCTTGATAAGTTGTTGGTAGTGGAAGGCTATATGGACGTTGTGGCGCTAGCGCAGTACGGTATTAACTATGCGGTAGCCACCTTAGGGACGGCGACAAATAGCGAAAACCTCTCTCACCTCTTACGACGGTGTAAGCACATTATTTTCTGTTTTGATGGCGATCGAGCCGGATTACAGGCTGCAAGAAAGGCAATGGAAAACGCCTTGCCTATATTTGAAGATGGGATGCAGCTGGATTTTTTGCTATTACCGGAAGGTGAGGACCCTGATACTCTAGTGAGGGGGGAAGGGAAAGATATGTTCGAAAAGCGAGTGCTTTCTGCTTATCCCTTATCGGAATTCATGCTTAAAATTTATTCAGAGGGCCTTGATCTTAGATCTGCCGAGCATAAGGGTTTGCTAAAAGAGCAGGCAGAAGCTCAGATAGAGAGGGTGAAGTCCTTTGTTCTGAAAAATGCGCTGACGCAAAAGCTAAATTCACTGATGTTTAAGCGTCGAGGGAAATTCAAGCAAGATGCAGCTAGTGATGGGCGGGAGCTGGTCGGCGCTAGGGTGATTCCTGACCCGGATACTAGCCTTTGTTTAGCGCTATATTACCAGCCAAGTCAGGCTGAAAATTATCTAAGTATGATCAGTGGGCACCAAGGGTTTCAGCAAACTCGTGACTTCGCAGAGTTTCTCTTTCTTCAAAAAATAGCAACGACTCAGTCTTTGTTGTTATTTCTGGCTACGGATGAAGTGGGTTATCGTGCTCAGTTCTCTAGCTTATTTGATCGCTTGGAATGGGTGCCCGACGCGAAGGAAATCCAGGACGTTGCGACTGACTTGCTGCAACGGCTGAAGAATAAACAAACCCAGAATGACGCCTTGAAAGCAACAAAATTCAATAAGCTTCCTAGTGAAATGAGCGAATCTGAAAAGCA
>NZ_LWGA01001175.1:0-10667 GCF_001635235.1 Oleiphilus sp. HI0117
GTCAGCTACCAGAGGACGCTTGATTTCAACCACCCACTTATTGCCAACTTTGTTTGCTATCGCTTCACTAATCACACCTTCGTTCATCAAGCGGTCTGCCAAGATACTGCCGTCTTCAATACTCTTGTCACCCGACTTGTAGCGCACGATATCCATGAAGTGCTGAGCGTCAAATTCTGCTTTGATCTCAGCGTCTTCCTTACGCTTATCCCAACCACCAAGCGGTTTTTTGTTTCGGCCTTTAAGCTCAATCTTCGTACGGCTCTCTTTTAGATACTTAGTTACACTCTGACCCTCAGGCGCGAAAGGCATGTCATCGGCATCGGCATGACAGGTTCCCCAGCAACCTGCTCGATCTGCGTACTCAACTTCGTCAGTCGCTAACATAAAGGCCAATTTCATTTGATTCATCGCATCCATCTTGCCACCTTCTGCAAAGGGTACTGGCTGGTGTTCAGTATCTTCCCAAGTAAATTGCATATATAAGCTCTTGCTATCATGTGCTGCTTTAACCGCCACTGGAATGCTGCCACGCTTACCGGGAATCACCTGATCTTCCAGCTTCTCGCCTGTCACAATCTTTTGTCCAATATCTGCAATTTCTTCCTCATGACAGTCCATACAGCGATCACCTTTCGTGAATGAACGCTTACCACCATGCTTACGTCCTAATACCCACTCCATTGACGCCTGGCCAGGATAGAAAACACCGATTTCTCTTGCAGGTACTGCAGCCCAATTGATAGATGATTTTGCAGCAGTTTTCTTGGCGGGAGCCTTTTTAGCCTCAGTTTTCTTAGGCTTATTTGCAGCCTCTTTCTTAGCTTTCTCTGCAGCTAAAGCTGCCGCAATCTTTGCCTCTTCCGCTGCTTTAGCTGCTTGTTCTGCTGCTTTCTTAGCCGCTTCTTCTGCTAAACGCTTCTTCTCTGCTTTAGCAGCAGCTTCTTTATCTAAAAATTCTTGCCAGTGAGCCGGAATACCGATTGCGATTTCTGGGTCTGGTGTAGTGAGTTCGTCAATTTCTTCGTCAGTCAACTCATCATGCACAGGCTTGTGCGCAATACCTTTGTGGCAATCAATACAAGTGTTACCTGCTGTCATCGCATTCAAATGCTGTTTACGAGCGCGAGGCTTTTGGTTTTCTGGCAACATGGTTTCGAAGTCATGACAGTTTCGACACTCGCGTGAGTCTGTCGCTTTCATTTCACCCCAAACTTTCTTTGCCATCGTGAAGCGCTTGGCATCAAACTTTTCTGGCGTATCAATACTTCCCAAAGCTTTATGCCATAACTCATTAGAAGCTTTTATCTTACGAACAACTTTATGCACCCATGGATCAGGCACGTGGCAATCTGAACAGCTTGCTCTAACGCCACTGCGGTTGGTGTAGTGAATAGTTGACTGGTATTCTTTATAAACGTTGTCTTCCATTTCGTGACAACTGATACAGAACTCTAGGGTATTGGTTTGCTCCATCGTAGTGTTAAATCCGCCCCAGAAGATGACACCGACTAACATGAAAAATAATGCTGCCGTGACTGTCGCCCCGAACAATATTTTTCTCGTCATCAGACCTTTAACAAGATTTGCTGCACTCATTGATGAGACTCCCTAGAACTTTAATATTCTAAAATTCAATTACTTAAATCCGAGAAGGTTGAAGAAGAGCACCTAAGTACTCTTCTTCAGGAGTACTAATTACCTAGATAACTATTACTAACGGTAATTAGGTTTTGTGGTTAGCACGGTTAAACACGTTAAACTTACCAGTAGGCGTTGTTAAACCTTTAATACGAGTAATCTCTTTAAGAGTCTTCGCATCGTAAACAACGATTTCACCAGTTGGGTTCTTGTTGTCAGTTCGGTTCCAGACAGATACCCAAACCTCAGTACCATCTTTGTTGAACTCCATGTGCAAGGCCGCTTTACCTTCTTCTTCAGTTACACGAATAGTTTTAACGATTTCGTGTGTGTCCTTATCAAATACCTGAACACTTTGCTGAACTTCTGGCTCTGGGTGCTTAAGCTGATCTGCCCATACATATTGAGATGTTGGATGGGTACGAATAAATACGCCCGCACCGTCTGTCTCAACTGTGTAGCACAGCTTCCACGCTTGGTCAGGATGACCAATCGGGTCGTTGCCCCAAACAGATACTTCACCAATACCTAGGTGAGTCGTTGCACCAACAGGGCCACACTCTTTATCAGTCCAGTTAGCACCAGGACCCGGGTGAGGCAATGAAGCAACATCGATCATTTTCTCTAACTTACGATCTTTCGTATCAACAACAACCATCTTGTTTGAAGCGTTTGCTGCGATTTGGAAGTAACGACCTGTTGGGTCAAAGAAACCATCATGCAAGAACTTAGCAGTATCCATTTGATCAATACGTAGGTTATTGATGTCGCTGTAATCAACCTGCCACATTTGACCTAACTCTTTGATCGCAACCATCCAAGTTGGCTCATTAGGTGTTGTGTAGATCGCCGCAACGCGAGACTCTTCGACATACTCACCGTCAACATTAACACCACGAGAAGAAACTACTTTCAGAGGTTCAAGTGTTTCTGCATCCATGATTACGAAGTGCGGAGGCCAATAACCACCAGCGATAACATATTTGCCATCACCGGAAACAGCGATATCTCGTGCGTCATACGCCATTTGAGTTTCAGCTACCAACATCTTGTCTGGCGTCTGCCATAAATCGATCTTGTTAACCTTACCGTCACGACCAATGGTGTACCAGAAACGACCTACGTCTTTCGCATGATCAGTTTTATGGTGCTCAGTACCCTTGATTACGTGTACTGCATAACCCGTATCGATGTGTGCAACAATTTCATGTTTGTCACCATCGATGATGGCAGCAAGACCTGCATCACGCTCAATGACAACAAAGAAGTTCTCCCAATTACGGCCATGTAGAGGTTTAGTTGGATAGTCTTTAAGAGCGATATATTCTTTGGTCCGCTCTTTCATCATCGCTAAAGACATCTCTGGTGGAACAGGAGGCTCCAACTGAATATACTTCGCAAGAAGGTCAATCTCATCTTTAGTGAAGAGATCATCAAAGTTGTTCATGCCACCTTCAGTACCTAGCTCAATAATACGAGACAGACGCTTGGTTCCTTTCTTAAGGGTTTCTTCAGGCATCAAACTTTTACCTGTTGCCCCCTTACGTAATACACCATGACAACCCGCACAACGCTGAAAGTACATGGATTTTGCTTTGTCGAATTCTTCAGGGGTTAAGGTTGGTGCAGTGTTTGTTGCTGCCTGAACCCCGGCTCCCATGCCAACGCCCATTGCTAGAGCTAATGCTGACAATATATGTTTTGTGTTCTTCATCGTATGCGAACTCCTGTTAATTGTTGTCGCTATTTGTCGTTTGGGTCTTTTGTCCGACTTCCCCCTTTAAGCCGTGAATCCCCAATAAAGCTATAAGAAGTGCTATGTTCGAAAAAAGTTACTACTCCAAAAATATGTGTTGCTATCTTCTTACAACGTCTCTCTCAAAACGTTATCTTCCTCTCTAACCACACCTACCCTTAAAGTGGTAGATACCTCCTTCCTTCGTGGATAGATCATTTGAAAAGACGGTTTACTTGACCTCAATCAAATTAACACCGCTCCCTCACTGCCATACTCCGCTTCGATTCCGGAGGTCTCACCTAGCTATACTCAAGTTTCGTACCAACACATAAAGCGCTGAAAAATAACAATATTTATAACAAGGGAAATCATAATGACCGCCTTAGCAAGAAATCATTTCGACAACAGTGAGGTAGATATGACAACAACAGGTTCATTATTCGAGACGATTACGGCGATCATTTCCGACCTCCCTAGAGACTTACCTGAAGCAAGTCGCTATCAGCGACTGCTTAACAATATGCAGAATATATTTCCGTTCGATGCGGCGGCGGTTTTGAAACTGGAAGGCAGTCAACTTCGCCCTATTGCAATGAAAGGATTAAGCGATGACGTACTAGGAAGACGATTCATCATTACTGAACATCCCAGACTGTCTCAAGTGATCCATTCAAAAGGGCTGGTACACTTTGAGGCGAACTCAGACCTACCTGACCCTTACGATGGATTAATCGGTGAAAACAACCAACACCCTGATGTACACGACTGTATGGGCATTCCCTTATTAATTAATGAAAAGCCGTGGGGACTACTTACCTTAGATGCGCTTGAACCTGGCACCTTTGACCAGATTGATAAGGACCAGCTGAGGACATTTACCAAACTCACCGAAGCGGCGGTTAAGGCAGCCGTACGAATCGATTCACTTGAAGCCAGTGCAGCTCACCACCGATTAGTCAGTCAAACTTTGCTGAAAAGCTCTGACAGCGAGATGATCGGCCAGAGCGATGTGATGATGAATCTGAAAGATGAGCTAGATATCGTCGCACAATCTGACTTGAGTGTACTGGTGCTCGGTGAAACAGGTGTTGGTAAAGAGCTCGTCGCACGACAAGTTCACAATATGTCTCCACGCTCCAAAGGGCCGTTGGTTTATGTAAACTGTGCAGCGCTCCCCGAGAATATTGCAGAAAGTGAATTATTCGGTCACGTCAAAGGCGCATTCTCTGGCGCGGTTTCAGACCGAGCGGGGAAATTTGAAATCGCACATGAGGGGACACTTTTTCTTGATGAAATTGGTGAGCTTCCCTTGTCCATCCAGCCAAAGTTACTCAGAGCGCTGCAAAGCGGCGAGATTCAGCGTGTCGGCTCAGATAAGAACATTCAGGTAGACGTACGTATCGTCGCCGCAACCAATCGCGACTTACAAAACGAGGTCGCAGAACATCGATTTCGAGCAGACCTTTACCATCGACTAAGTGTCTACCCGGTTCACATACCCCCTCTTCGAGAAAGAGGCAAAGATATTCTCTTACTTGCGGGTTATTTACTAGAAATAAATCAAAAGCGCTTAGGTGTCGAAGGACTCAGAATCACGAGCGATGCCAAGCACCTCCTCACTCAATATGATTGGCCCGGAAACGTACGAGAGTTAGAACATATGCTCAGCCGCTCAGCATTAAAAGCGATTGCTGATCAAGGCCGACACAACCGTTCCATCGTTATCGACGCCTCCTACCTGGATATTCACCTTCAAAACGGTCAGCCAAAAACTAACGGCAAGGAACACCCGCTAGTGAATGAAGCGAACAGCAACCTTTTTTCATTTACACCAAAAGGGAATCTTAAAGACGCAGTCGATGATTTCCAGAGAAATTATATTATTCATATTCTGGACCAACATCAGGGAAACCAGGCGGCTGCAGCACGTGACTTGGGCGTAAACCGAAGTAATTTCTATCGCTTAATTAAACGCCTGGAGCTATAAAGGCTTTAAGAGAAGCAAAGCTTTCCCTTGATTCAAGTCTAAAGTTCATCATAATTAGCTAAGATCTGACCGTTGGCGTCTGCATGAAGCAATGCGACACAAGCTCACTTTTCTTAGGCGTCTTTTACTATGCAAGCTTTAGAGTGGTTATTACCGCAGTTGTCCACAACAACATGGACAGCACATATTCTGGTATTTGTATTCAACATTGGCTTATTCCTGTATGCAAAGCCGATTATAAGCTTCATTGATGGCGCACGTGATAGCGGCGTCAAAGTCACACTGTTTCGCGCCTTAAACGGCCTGGTGCTGATTCTTCATATCGTCCATCTGGTTTTTCTCAGACTCAACAATAGCTACGAAAACTTCTTTATACACTTGGGTTTAAGTCTCACCACTCTGTATCTCAGCATCCTGATTTACAGTATTTGTAGCCGCCAATCTCGCAAGAAGTTCGGCCTCGAAAAAGTTGTTGATGAGAAGCCTGTTTTTCTAGACACCTACTCAAGCCGTCTAGTAGATATCATTATCCTGTTTGTCATCATTCTGGCAACGCTGTTCACCCTCATTAAAATTTGGGGCGCCGATAGTATGCTGGAAACGACTGGCATATTCGGAATCCTATTTGCCTTCCTAGCCTTTACCAGCAACATCTGGGCACCTGATATTATTAGCGGCTTAATCATCCTGAATACGCAAATTCTCGAAGACGGAGACGTCGTCGTCATCGGCGATGATGAAACGGAGTATGTCATCAGCAAGGTAACGCTGATATATGTGATTCTCTACGACATCCGTAATAACCATCGAACGCTCGTGCGGAACAATCAGTTCATTCAAAATAAAATCGATAACCTCAGTCGCGTAGCGAGTACTGATGGCGTACGCCAAGCCTTGAGCTACAACATTGGCTACCCTGAATTTGATGGCAAAACAAAAGACGAACGACAAAAACAGCTGGCAGACTTCAAAGCGAAAATCGATAAGTTTTTTAGCCTTGCGCAAGAAAACTGCCTTGAAAAACCCGATATTAAAATCAACCAAACCCGGCAATTCGAGTGGGCACTTACGCACGCGGGTGATTACGCACTAGAATATACGCTGTGGATCTATCTTGATCGAATTCCAAATACAAAAGTTACGGCAACGATTCGAAAGCATTTGATGGGAACAATCTTTCGCGTGAATGACGCGGTATATACGGCGTCCATTATTGAGGGCATTGATTTATCCACACCACAATTAGCGAAACTTGAGCTAAAAAACGTTGAAAATGCTGGCAAGCTTAGCGAACTAGCTCAAGCCTAGAGGCGGCTCATGCTCTTCATTGCGGGAGTCGATTGCTTCTGCATCTCTTAGAGCCTTAACCAGCACCGCATGCTCGTGCGTGGCTTGACCTGAGTGCAGATAATGCTTTGCTGCATCTACCACTTTCTGCCACACCTCAAATCGGTAATTTAAGCTTAACAGAGACTTGGCTATGAAGTCAGAGTCCACACCACTTTCACGCATTTCAGCAGCTTTGGCTAAGGCTTTTTTTAGTTCGTCATCGCTTGGTTTAGTCATAAGTAATGTGCCCCTTCTCCACAAAGAATAATGCCATAAGAACTGGCTCATACTTTAAATATAGCTTATTTGAAGCAATTAAGAGCAAATGCAACGCTTGAGAAAAACTTTAAGGAAAGCAGAAAAGAAAAAGCCGACACTGAAGGCATCGGCTTTTTAATGAATATTCAGCAAGGACACTTAGTGGTCGATAGACGTAAAAATCTTCAAGCCATCAGCTGTTTTGATCAAGTTATAAGACTCACGCCAGTTAGAGACCGTGTCGCCCGAATCGTTCATCATCGTCCATGTGACTGAGGCAAGGAAGCAGCTACGGCCAATCTCGGTGACTTCGAGGTTTTCGTACTTGGTATGTGTTACACCCTCTGCAGAGTGTTTATCAAGCAAGCTTTGGAAATATTCGACCAGGTCAGACGGCGCTGCACACTCCCATACTGCGGCATCTGAAGTGACAGCCAAATAAGGCGCTTGGTATCGACTTGCAATCAGGGCCCCATCAAATGAAGAAAAATCTCGCACAAAGCGGTCAAAGAATTCTTTTATATCATCAAGCATATTTCAGTTCTTATCGCTCAAGGTTACAGGAAGATAAAGAGCCAGAGCCTAGAATCGGCCATTACTCATTTAATGCTATTCAAACACGCAAACTTATCTACTTCAAGCTTTTCTCATGATAGCTTGTGAGTCACGGTTACTTTCAATAAGCGACAACTTGCTTAATGTGAATAAGCTCAGGCACTGAGCTTTATGAAGATGAATTATCTTTAGTATGTTAAGGTAATTTTTCTCAAATTAAATAGAGCTATGACAAGCAAGGTATGCACAACAAAGGTAAAAGAATTCCCGGTAGAAGGTGGATGACACGAGCTGCCGTGGCAATTATTTTTCGGGATCACCCTAGCCAAGGTCGTCAGGTTTTGCTGATCAAACGCGCCGAGCGACCGGGTGACCCCTGGTCTGGTGATATGGCTTTTCCTGGTGGTAAGATGGACGCTACAGATGCCAATATTTATCACACGGCTCTGCGCGAACTACGAGAAGAAATAGGCTTAGATGCCGGCCACCTAGCACCATTAGGGCGCATATCTGACCAGCTCACCAAAACCCACTCAGGTCTACGACCAATGGTTATTTCAGCATTCACCTTCGAACTACAGCTGAATGTGGATTTTGTATTAAACCATGAAGTCGCTGAAACTTTATGGGTGCCAATCAAGCATTTTGAACTTCCGGCCAACCGTGAAAGTATGCAATGGAAGGCTCGCGGGGTATCACTAACAGTGCCTTGCTATTGGTACAAAAGCCGACGCATATGGGGTTTAACCTTACGAATGATTGACGAATTTACAAAGTAGCAATAGTAGTGATGGAAGCGTTACAAAATACTCACCTCAAGTGTCAAATTAATTCAACAAAGTTTTGCTAACATTTCAGTTACTTTTCGACTATATAATGTAGTAATAGTTTAAACAGGTATACCCATGAGCAAGTATTCTGACGCGCCCTCAAATAATCGACAAAATGTCGAGTTATCCGAGAGCGTCAAGTGGCTGCGATTAGCTGTTGCAAAAATAAATGAACTGTCTATTCCCGCCACCCCTGAAGTCTATAGTGTTTGGTACGAATATTATGCAGATAGAAAACTCGACCTAAAAAAAGCGATTGATAAACGTATATCCAAAGGCGGAGATTTTTCCGCGAGCACTTGTGAACATTTGTTCAACGAATATTTCGTTGAAATTCCTGAACAAAAGCTTAGTGAAATGCGTCAAGCGATAAGAGCCTTGATCACCTTACTTCAATCCGAATTAAGCGAACTGAATAGCGGCATGGAGTCCTATAGCGCTGCTTTATATTCCTGTGCAGACGACCTGACTCATGACCCCGAGGTAAACTCCCTTCAATCAATTATTCAGGTTCTATTAGCAGAAACAAAGAAGTGCAGATCCCGAAACCACCAAGCGCTCAGCAAGGTTTATCATCTAAGTTCAGAGATTAACAGCCTTCAGGAGTCTCTAGAAAAAATGGGCGAAGAGGTCTACCAAGATAGCCTTACAGGCGTAGGTAACAGAAGAGGCTTTGATGAGCAGCTCAGTACTGCGATAAAAAAATCCCAGCTAGATAATAGCCCTTTAGCCTTAATTCTTCTGGATATTGATTTCTTTAAACGTGTAAACGACGCGCACGGACACCTTGTTGGAGACCGGGTACTACGCTTTGTCGCCGAGACGATCAAGCGCAGCGTGAAAGGCGGGGACTTTGTTGCCCGTTATGGCGGCGAAGAGTTCGCAATCATACTCCCTAATACCGAAGCAGCTGGTGGCAGCTCAGTCGCTCATCAGGTTCAAGCAAACGTCGCAAAAACAAAGCTCACCAAGAAGAAAGGTGGCACCCCGATAGAAAGTGTCACTATTTCAGGTGGCTTATCCATACTAAGAGAGTGCGACACCGCAGAAAGCTTTCTAAACCGAGTCGACGGCCTGCTTTACGATGCTAAAAGTGCTGGCCGGAATATGATTAGAAGTGATTGTCAGCAAGCTATCAAGATTAAAATAGAGTCACAATAAAAAAAGACAATGGCTCAAGTTAACCTATAATCAAATAAACACCCGCCTACCAAGCGGCATGCTCCGCTCATATTTGAGCTCATAAATCTACACTCATATAAAACCTTATGTCACTGGAAGAATTTGCCAAGAAACGCTTTCTCATCGTCGATGAACTAGACTCCTTCCGTTTTTCTACCAAAAAGACACTGATGTCACTTGGCCTTAAGCTCGTTGACACAGCAAGCAGTGCACAAAATGTTGTCTCAGGTTTTCAGAACGTCAATTACGACGTTACGCTGTGCAACTATGACTTAGGCAAAGGCAAAAACGGCCAGGAGTTACTTGAGGAGCTACGCTACAAGAAACTGTTAAAGTTCTCGGACTTATTTTTTATTGTTTCAGCCGAAGTTGATCGCAGTAAGGTTATGGGCACCGTCGAGAACGAACCCGATGGCTACCTGGTAAAACCGATCACACCCAATGATTTGAAACAACGCTTAAGCAAAGCGCTAAAAATGAAAGAAGCGATGAGTGCAATTGACACTGCTATAGATGATGGCGACTATCACTCAGCAATTGCATATTGTGACGAGAAAATTGCCGAGAAAGGCAATTACGTACTTCGCTGCATGAAGACAAAAGCCTGGCTGCTAAGTAAAATCGGACACATCGACGAGGCACGCGAGCTATACGAAGGCATCCTTAAAGCAAGCGATTTTACCTGGGCCGAATATGGGCTGGCAAGAATCATGATTCGGCGTAAACATTATGAGGATGCAGAAAAACTACTACGGGTCATAATTACCAAAGACCCGGAGCAAGTTGAAGCTTTGGACCTTCTTGCGCAGGTACTGCAAAGACAAGATAAAACCAAAGAGGCCCAGGCAACCGTCGAACAAGCTATCTCGCGGTCTCCAAACTCCCTGCACAGACAAAAGCAATTGGCAGAGCTATGCTCAGAAAATAAAGATAGTAAGGGCGCAATCGAAGCCTATCAAAACGTAATGAAGCACAGTGAACAGTCTGTCTACGCCCGGCCAGAACACTGCTTCGATTTCGTTAATTACCTTGCAGACGTTGCCAAGCAAGAGGGTGGCGATATCAATGCCAACCCACATGTTAAGGAAGCCTTCGACTTGCTTGATAAAAGTGCCAAACGCTTCGCTAATCAGGGGAATATCGAAGA
>NZ_LWGA01001176.1:0-1735 GCF_001635235.1 Oleiphilus sp. HI0117
AAAATGCCAGCGAGTTTTTGGAAGCAGGTGCGTCGCATTTGATCGTCACGTCTTACCTCTTCGAAGATGGGGAGCTATCTTCTGACAGAATTGAAAAGATAAAAGCGGAGACGGGAGCGGAGCGTTTAGTGATGGATCTGAGTTGCCGAAAAACCGAATCGGGTTGGAATATTGCGACGGATCGTTGGCAAACAGTGACCCGTACTCAGATTACCAAGAATACCCTCGCTGAGTTGGCAGGGCACTGCAATGAGTTTTTAATACATGCTGCCGATGTTGAAGGGCTACAAGCAGGAATTGATGAGGACCTGGTTTCTTTATTAGGAGAAATTTCCCCCATTCCAGTCACTTACGCTGGCGGTGCACGTTCTTTCGAAGACTTAAAATTGGTTCATCAGTTATCTGGCGGCAAGGTTGATCTGACAATAGGGAGTGCCTTGGATATTTTTGGGGGGGCGGGGCTTACACTTGATGAGTGCATCTCATGGAATGAAAATCGCTAGCTAGGTTTTGTTTTTCAAATGGGCCTTAATCAGAAAGTTTCTGGGGCTGACTGAACTCTCACAGAATGTCGATATTTGGCAATGATAGCCATTTTCCTCCAGAAACAAGCAGCGATCCAGTACCAGCCAGGTTTCCAACGCGCGCCTAAATAACATCCTTACCAGCTCTAGTTTTTCGTATTCTTGATACTTGGTTTGCCCCAGAGATTGGTAGTGTAAAAAGTCTATTGTTTGCGGCAGGTCAATATCTTTTAGCTGCGCACATTTTTTGCAAAAACGTTCGAAGCCTTCTTGAAGAATACGAATGCTGAGAGAGGGGCAAGGAAGGTATTGATCAGTATGTCTGATATCTTTTTGGAGCGTATCAAAGCCGAGTCGCCAAGCTTGTAGTTGTTTGCGCTTTCGGGTTTCAGCGGCCGATGCCGTATTACACTGTCTTGTCGCTAAACGCAAATCCTCATTGCTTAGGCTCAGTAGGGTAGTTCGGCCTACAAGTGATAGCGCCTGGTAGTTTTCAGAGCTATTGAAGCGGTGATAGCAGCATGGTGAGAAGGTCATTCTGTTAGAGTGACTTTCTACACCTTGCTTTAGCATATGTACATGCAGGCCACCGCAGGCATGCAAGGCAATTAGGTGATGGTTAGCTTCAAGCAGCTGAGACAGGTCATCATTCAATACATCACACTCTAGCGCCACAGTTTGATTGCTCAATTTTCTGGTGCGGGAAAGGATATTTGCCTGATTGACTAGCTGCGTATCAATCTCTAAACCGGTGACTTTTTGCTTGTATAGCTCTGATATTAATCGACCTAAATGCAACTTTCCGCAACACCATTCAATAAGCGGCGTTGTGGGTGGAGATTGGCTTTTGATAAAGGACTTTATCTGCGCTGCTTTTCTGCCAGGAATTCCTGTATCCCAAAATGCGGGTAGTTCTACTTCCTTTGTTGCTTTTGATGTCTCTGAAGCTGGAACGCTAATAAGTGAAAGGAGTTCAGACGCCACGGGGAAATAATTGGCTGCCGAGGCTAGTAAGTCCTGATCAGAAAGCTGAAGCGTATCAATATCATCTGAGCTAAGTGAACGTAACCAGGCTTGCAATTCGGGGTAATCATCCAAGCGAGAGTCAATACTAGAAAAAGCAGGCGGCTTCCAAAGATGCTCATAGCGTTTAAGGATTTGATCTAATTTCGTAAAACGAGCTTTCATCTGAATAAAAAGTTCTTAGGAGA
>NZ_LWGA01001177.1:0-558 GCF_001635235.1 Oleiphilus sp. HI0117
TGTTAAATCGCTGATCGAAGATGCAATGGAGGACTTCCCGGAACAAATCGAGGAAGATGATGAAGCAAATGGTTGTAAAATTGGTATTATCGGACGACCAAATGTTGGTAAGTCTACCTTGGTTAATCGACTGCTTGGTGAAGACCGTGTTGTTGTTTATGATCAACCTGGTACCACGAGAGATAGCGTCTATATTCCTTACGAACGCCGAGAAAAGCCCTATACCTTGATCGATACGGCAGGTGTGCGCCGTAGGAAAAATGTTAAAGAGGCGGTAGAGAAATTCTCCATCATCAAGACCTTGCAAGCGATACAAGATGCCAACGTTGTTGTTGTCGTTATCGATGCCAGAGAAGGTGTCGTTGAGCAGGATCTTCACCTGATTGGCTTTGCTATGGATGCCGGGCGAGCGCTGGTATTGGCGGTCAATAAGTGGGATGGAATGACCCAAGATGACAAAAAGTCAGTAAAGAGAGAGTTGGATAGACGTTTAGTTTTCCTTGACTATGCACCTATTCATTTCATCTCAGCCAAACATGGAACCGGCGTGGGGGATTT
>NZ_LWGA01001178.1:0-1076 GCF_001635235.1 Oleiphilus sp. HI0117
ACTAAAATAAGTAGTAAGATTTTTGTTCGAGTCTTCTTAAGCATTTCTTAGATATCCAGTGTTTATTATTACTTATAACGAGCTAGGCAGTTTACCAGTAAAAATCATACTTTGTACTTTCAAAAATGAATACCCTGCCATCGATTATGCGTATAATGCCGCCCATTGATTTGAATTTACGCAAAATAGTAATTACAGGAGAGCTACAATGCTAGAAGTTAACGAATATTTTGATGGCAAGGTTAAATCGATTGCCTTTGAAAGCACTACTCTGCCAGCAACAGTAGGCGTTATGAAAGCAGGTGAATATACCTTCGGTACCAGCCAGAAAGAATACATGACAGTTGTCAGTGGCGAACTAATTGTAAAACTACCAGGCTCAGAAGAATTTGTTTCATTTAAAGACGGAGAGACTTTTACCGTTGAAGCAAATCAGTCCTTCGACCTGCAAGTTCCTACAGATACCGCTTATCTTTGTAAGTACGAATAAACAGAATCTATTTAATAAGCCTCTGTGGTGGATTCGTTTTTGGGGTTTTGGTCTTGAAAGATTAAGCCCCTTAAGCACGGAGCGCTTTGCTGTACAGAGGAATAATGCTTATCTGTATCGGCTCAAACCCGACCTTACAGTTTGAGTTTCAAATCACGACATAGTCAAACAACAGCAAAGTCCGCAAAGCTGTCGCTCGACAGGTTAGTTATGATTAGGATAAAACAGCCAAATTCAGCACCTGAAAGGGACTCTTATCTCAACACATCTTTCCTTCTAGCTTTAATACTTGGCTTAGACTGCATTTCTAATACAAAGCAAAAAGCCATGATTGATGATTGAGTTAATTGCGTATTTAATTACACTCCTCCCTTAAATAAATATAGTCAAAACTAATCATTAGGATCACAGATGATTCGAACTAAGAAAGTAGGTGGTAAGCTTGCGGTCAAAGGAATAGACACTGGCAGAGCACTATTTGGAGTTGTTGCAATACCTGTTTTTTTTGTCTTGTATTTACTCACATTTGTTTTAATAGAGCAAAATCAGCTAGTTGGCGATAATATAGAATTTTCCTTGATAGTTG
>NZ_LWGA01001179.1:0-406 GCF_001635235.1 Oleiphilus sp. HI0117
CCTTCAATATGTAAAGGCCTTTCGCACTTATGAAGACTTGCATGTGTGTGCCGCGATTGCCGCTAACCGTATGGCCGAAGCCATTGCTTCAGATTGGGGGCAAGGCGCAATTGAAAAACATATCGCGCTAATACTGTCACTGCGAGAAGTGAATGCCATGCAACTAGATTCTTCTGCGGCACATATTGCCTTGTCTGCTTGTCGCTCACAGCTGAATGAACTAATCGCTGCAACGAATACTTTGTTCGAACNGAGTAATCCTCAAAAATACCAAAATTGGCAGCGTGATAGCCGCCTTTTGAAAGTGGCGGGTAAGGCCCTTGAAACGAGAACTCGAAAAGCTTGGGAAGATATCCTGAGCTAAAAATATTTTATGTGCCTTTCATGAGCTTCCTTTATCAGTAGA
>NZ_LWGA01001180.1:0-887 GCF_001635235.1 Oleiphilus sp. HI0117
TTCCACAATAAATATCCCGGATACGGTGGGCTATGCGATTCCCGAGCAGTTTGGTGAAACCATAAAAAACCTTATCGAGCGAATTCCAAATTCAGACAAAGCTATTTTCTCAGTTCATTGTCACAATGATCTCGGCTTAGCTGTTGCAAACTCTTTGTCTGCGGTAACCAATGGTGCACGCCAGATTGAATGTACTATTAACGGATTGGGTGAGCGAGCCGGAAATGCTTCTTTGGAAGAGGTTGTAATGGCAGTTCGTACACGATCTGACTTTTTTGACCTATCGACAAATATCGACTCTACACAGATCGTGCCTTGCTCGCGGTTAGTGTCGACGATTACTGGCTTCCCGGTTCAGCCAAATAAAGCAATTGTTGGTGCAAATGCGTTTGCGCATGAGTCTGGCATTCACCAGGATGGTATATTGAAGCATCGAGAAACTTACGAAATTATGAAGGCTCAAGATGTTGGCTGGCATACTAATAGTCTGGTTCTAGGTAAACACTCTGGCAGAAATGCATTTCGTTCCAGAATAGAAGAGCTTGGAATTTCATTGGAGTCTGAGACTGAGTTAAATCAGGCGTTTGCAGCATTTAAAGAATTGGCAGATAAAAAACACGAGATATTTGATGAGGATCTGCATGCATTGGTAAGTTCGACTAAATCTCTAGATCAGGTCGATCTCTATTCCTTGGTTTGTTTGTCAGTGTGTTCCGAGACAGGTGTTGTGCCTGTCTCAAAGGTTACTTTGCTCGTCGATGGAGAGGAAAAGTCTGCTGAGTCAGACGGTAGTGGCCCGGTTGATGCAACCTATAAGGCAATCGAGAAGATAGTTAACTCGGGTGCTGCGCAGCAATTATATTCTGTAAATAGCATCACAAGTGGAA
>NZ_LWGA01001181.1:0-527 GCF_001635235.1 Oleiphilus sp. HI0117
TGTTCGGGTTTTCCTATTATTAGGCCGGGAGTCCCCGCCTCGACAAGGAAACAAGAAATGCCTTTTCCTTTTGCCGCACTCTTATCCGTCAGAGCCCAGACAACAAATACGCCAGCATATTCTGCGCTGGTAATGAATTGCTTGCTGCCATTTAGCGCCCAGCCCGAAGCTGTTTTAGTAGCGGAACATTTCATTGATGAAGGGTCCGAACCGGCCTGAGACTCAGTCAAGCAGAATGCTCCGGCAGAATATTCACCAGAGCAAAGTTTTGGTAGATAAGAATGTTTCTGTTGTGTGCTGCCAACCGCCTGGATAACCTCAGCAACCATGTTTGTTACCGATGTTGTAACTGCTGTCGAAGCGCAAGCCTTGGCTATTTCAGTGATGGCCAAACTAAAGGAAACGGTACCGGCATTGGTACCGCCGTATTCACTCGAGATATTGAGCCCCATAAAACCGAGCTGAGCCAGTTTCTTTAGATTCTTAACAAAGGTTTCCTGTGCCTCCCCCATATCAAGCTTATCGGC
>NZ_LWGA01001182.1:0-2769 GCF_001635235.1 Oleiphilus sp. HI0117
TTTCTATCTCCTTTTGATTGTTTCAAAAGCAAGCGTATAGAAGAAATATGACAGAAATAAGTCAGACATCTCAAGAAGTATATAATTTGAGGTTTTCTTATTGAGAAATGAGTAAGAGTTAAGGACTGTAAATTTAAATGGCGGACCGGACGGGATTCGAACCCGCGACCCCCGGCGTGACAGGCCGGTATTCTAACCAGCTGAACTACCGGTCCGCATACTTTAAATCTTACATTCACTACCTTCACACAAGAACAGTGCTAGTAGTGGTGGGTGGTACAGGGATCGAACCTGTGACCCTCGCCTTGTAAGGGCGATGCTCTCCCAGCTGAGCTAACCACCCATTTGGGTAGACCTAATTCTAACATTGTCACGCAGCACCTAAGATGCTCCTTTGTTAGAAACCACCTCTTTCAAGGTAGCAATCGAGTTGAAGTGTAAATGGCGGACCGGACGGGATTCGAACCCGCGACCCCCGGCGTGACAGGCCGGTATTCTAACCAGCTGAACTACCGGTCCGCAACAAACTTTACATTTCAATTTCAAATCTAAAAAAGATTTGGTGGGTGGTACAGGGATCGAACCTGTGACCCTCGCCTTGTAAGGGCGATGCTCTCCCAGCTGAGCTAACCACCCAACTCAATTGAGATGCGTATCTTAATGATTTCTTAGAAGCTGTCAATTAGAAATCAGCTTTTTTTTGCATAAATATGCAATTAATTTTCACAAGTCTCATATCTAGAAAAAACGTGAGGAAAAATCAAACAAACAGTTTAATTTTCAACCGATTAAATTAGATACTCCACCCATTTTTAGCGACTTTGCAGCCAGCCCTAATTCAAAGACTGACGAATCAGGTCCACATTCTCGCGCCGCTGCTCACTCATTTCTTTTTGTTCAGGCTCAGGCTCTTCTTTAGATTCGAGCTGAAAGTAAGCATACCACGGTTCACCATCATCGACCATTTCCTCCTCTCGAGGCACTGGAGCCGGCGCTATATTACCTGCTCTCGCTGCTCTTTCGAGACGATCTAACTCCAACTCTTCATTCAAGGTCAATTGAATTTTCGGCTCACGCCAAGGAGCCAACCAGTTTCGCCTTATTTTTCGCTTATCATCAATAGCGGCTAGATATTCATCAACATCATCCGCAAGCAGGTACAACTCCTGCTCCAAGGTTAAAGGCTTATCTCGTCGTAACTCCCGATACAAATCACTAGGCAGATAGAAAATCGGGAAGCCCCACATAAAGTTATTCGACCACGGCCAAATCACGGTAAACCAACCGTATTCTTGCATTGTGCCATCAAGTACCTCCTGAGCCTTATCAGCGTCAGTCGGGTGCCAAAACGAATGCGTCAAATAGCGAGTCTTGGGCATTTCCTTCATCGCCATTTCCCTTTCAACCAACTGCACATCGGCTGTTGCCATTTCATCTTCCGGCTCTATTAAAGAGTGCCTAATTTCAGGGAGCGACACCTCAGAATGTCGAATATAGGTAATCGACCCAGCGTCCAGATTCATACCAATATCAGCCTGTAAGTTAAGATCAAAAGCCATCATCACTTTATCATCGAAAGCTTCGAAACCAAATAACGGCATCAAGCTCTTGCGCACAGTAAAGTCATAACTTCCTGCTGGCAGCTCAACATAAGTGTAACTACCGGCACGAAGGTTAAAGATAATTTCGTCATTAATATAATAACTAGGTGCTTCCAGCTCTTCAGAGGCCCACTGACTGTTCGGCCGATAGAAGTAAACTAGTGCATTGGCTTCTTTATCCCACTCAGTATCATCGAGTTCCTTGAACATTTCGCCATCAGTATTGGGAAAATAGTAAGAACCCAGGTTTCGACCTGTCGACCAATAAATAGATGGATACCAACCTCTACCCTGCTTATGGAAAGGCTTCGAATAGGGCGCAGTAGTATCCGCCTTCACCTGACCAGAACTCAAAGCCAGCGGAAAAATCGCGCAGGCAAGCACAATAGAAAGCGCATAATAAAGAAAGGAGCGGGATGGTTTGCCCACAACGCTCTTTAATGATTGCTTAACCTCAGCAACGCGACCCAAGCTCACAGAGTAAGCGCTTCGTTGGCAAGTTTTGAAACTCACAATACCGTCCAATGTATCGTTTCCTATAGATGTACAGCTTTATATTTATTCGAGCAGCAAGACTAGCTACCCATCACAATCAGGCGGACAGTTTAACAGCTAGTTAATCTAATTTTTGCGATCTACCGCATGTCATCGAGAATCCGAATACCTGTAAAGACTATCTCACCCCGGGATTTGCACTAGAAGAAGACAATTTACCCAAGCTCGCCTCCAAATCAATGACTCTTTTTATAAGCTGGCGGCGACTTTCATCTATCGACAGCAAGCTTTCCTGGTTTTCTAATTGAACTTTGGCGCTATCACTCATACGAGCCTGTAGCGCAGCAATACGTTTTTCAAACTCTTGAGTACTCGAATCGAAAGTGCTCAATTTTTCATTAAACTGCGTCAAAAACTCTTCTCGTTCAGCTCGAGTAATTGACAACTCCCCTGACAACGAAGCTATACGACCATCTAATACTGACATCCCTTTATCAGAGTCCGCTTTCAATGCTGATAATGAAACCTCATGAGTAGCTAAAGATTTTTGACTCTCGGCAAGCTTTTTCGTTAGCGCTTCTATTTTCTTTTCATGACCTTGAATAGTTTTACGATTCCTATCATAAGACACACCCCACAGCTTTCGAACCTCCGACTCCAGAAAAGCCATTTT
>NZ_LWGA01001183.1:0-458 GCF_001635235.1 Oleiphilus sp. HI0117
AGCGGTGATGTCTCGCTTGAAATTGAGCTGGCTCCGTTTGAACTGAAAATAGATGATTACTCTGAGTCCGTAAAAACCAGCATTAGGCTTGAGGGCATCAAGATACCTATAGCCTCTTCAGAGTTAGAAGGTAGAGAATTCTTATTCCCTACAAACCCTGAAGATGGTTACATCGACGGTTCGGTATATTTCTTTGCTGCTCATAGTCCCGTGGATGTTACAAAAATCACCTTTGGTAAAGCCGAATCAGGGAAGCTTTTGGCAACGATCGAATCTGAATGGATTTTAGAATTTGAACGTACTGGCTATAAGAATTTTAGTCATACTTTTGAGGTGGCAGTTGAGTTATAACAAGTACATGTTGCCTCAGCCACTGCGTGGCTTGGACGGTTTTTCCGCTCGTGCCTCGCTACAAAACCGCCGCAAATGTAAGCGTTATATTTCAGGGAGAATTCAGT
>NZ_LWGA01001184.1:0-1068 GCF_001635235.1 Oleiphilus sp. HI0117
AATATTATCGAAGAGGGATGAGCTTTATCGCAAGATGAAAAGAAAGAACCAAATAAGGTGGTCAAAAGCTACGCGGAACTGGGAGAAAGTGGGTGACGTTAAGTTGAACCCGGAGAAGGAAAAACAAGCAGCTTAAATGCTCAGGCGACAACTACCTTGAAAAACGCCGGTTCTGGATGACTGGGGCCTGGAAAAAATGACTCTTGGCCAACGCAACGACTTACTCGAAATAATGGAAGACCGACACGGCGTTCGATCAACCATAATCACGAGCCAGCTACCTATCACGCAATGGCATAAAGCTATTGGCGATGCAACGCTGGCTGACGCCATCCTGGATCGCATACTGCACAATAGTCACAAGCTAAAACTTAAAGGAGAGTCACTAAGAAAGGCAATGAGTAAAATAACTGAATCCGATCACTCGGAGTGATACTATCGAGGTCTAGGCGTTAGGAGATTTAGGTGATCGAATAAAACCAGAATCGATGATCAGATACGCCGGAATACGCAGTCAATTTTCTTTGATAAGTGGCAGAACTCAGTACGTGCTTAAAGTGGGGTACGATGAATCTGTTGAAAAGCTTTCACCTGGTCGTTTTCATATGAAGGTATTAATTGATAGATTAATTGAGGAGGAAAATATCGCTACTTTGAATTTGATGAGTAATGCTCGTTGGCATATTGGCTGGAATCCTAATGAGGTATCGCTAGTCTCTATCTTTATTGCCGGTCGTACAATTAAAGGTAGATTATTCGTATGGCTAAAGCTGTTAAAAAGAAGATTTAAGAGGTCTTTGAATCAGGGGCGAATGCATTATTTTTTACATAAGCTAAGGCTCATATAATTAGTAAATGAAGAGTCTTGTTCGTAGTGTGATTGGATTGAATTCTAGAGTATGCAGTTGCTATCGTAGATAAGCTTTTGTTTTATTGCTTTGAGTGATAACTCAAAATCAAAGGGAGATAGCGCCACGGAAAATAAAAATAAAGAATATAAAACGATAGACAATAGTACATCATACTTTTGTTTATCCTTGCTATTTACGTGCGCACTGGGCTCCTGGT
>NZ_LWGA01001185.1:0-1603 GCF_001635235.1 Oleiphilus sp. HI0117
TTGCTCCAGGGCATTGAACTGCTTCGATTCAATCGGCGTCGTGACTCTCGCTTTTTCTTCTAGCGTACCGCTGCCAAGCTGGTTGGTCTCGGCAAAGAAGTCCGCCTTATCTGGCTTGGTCTCATCCTCAAAGCGAGAAAGCGTAATTTCCATAGTAAACGCCACGGGCTCCGGATCTTCTTCCAGAAAATCGGTCAGGATAATTAAGCTATGTAAGGCCAGCGCGACAAAAACCGTAAAACTAAGACGATCAGTATCGCTAACACCCATTGCTCGTGCTACCACTGCCAATTTAGCTCCCCTACAGATTGCGTCTCTTGCTTCATATTACTTTTTACTAGCACTCAATTTCTGCTCAATCGTCGATATTAGCTTATCAGCAATTTTGATTTGGCTAACCCTTTCAATTTCCTGAATACAGGTTGGACTGGTGACATTTATTTCTGTCAGGTAATCACCAATCACATCGATACCTACAAATAACAAGCCCCTATCTAGTAAATCATCTTTTATCTGATCAACGATCCAATAGTCACGTTCAGTCAGTGGCAGCACTTCTCCACGACCACCTGCAGCCAAATTGCCTCGCGACTCACCTTGCCCCGGAATTCTCGCCAAGCCAAAAGCAACCGGCTCACCATCAATAATAAGTATACGCTTATCGCCATTCTTTATCTCAGGCAAATATTTTTGCGCCATCACCTGTTGCTGGCCATGCTGACTCAGCGTTTCGAGAATCACACTTAGGTTACTGTCCCCCAGAGTCACTCTGAAAATAGAAGCGCCTCCCATACCATCCAAGGGTTTATAGATGACGTCTTCATGCTGCTTACAAAACGCTTTCAAGCGTTGCTGATCTCTCGAGACCAAAACAGGCGGGCAACATTGGGGGAAAAGAGTCGCGTATAGCTTTTCATTACAATCTCGCAAGCTTTGGGCTTTATTTAATACTAAAGCTCCCTGCTGCTCGGCCCGTTCTAGAATATGCGTAGCGTAAATAAACTCTGAATCAACGGGTGGATCCTTACGCATAAGAATGACGTCTAACTCAGCCAAATCGGCTTCGCGCGGCTCACCAAGTTCATACCAGCTTTGCTCATCGTTACTTACCTTGAGAGGCGTCAAACGTCCACGAGCCGTACCTTGATCCAAATATAGGTCAGACATTTCCATATAGTTCAAAGACCAGCCTTTCGCTTGGGCAGAAAGCAGCATAGCGAAGGAACTATCCTTCTTGATATTAATCCCGGAAATGGGATCCATCACAATTCCTAACTTAAACGTCATTTATTACCTGCGAAACAAAAAAAATGTACTAACCTTAAGAACTACTATCTTAGTTTAACTTTCATTACATTTTGAATAAAACAATTTCTTTCTTAGATTATCTATTTAAACTATAAATAATAAATGCTTATGAAATTAATCGTGATTTGATATTAACAAACACTTTTAAGATATTGGTCTATAGTGAAATAATGGTCGCCGAATTTTGTATCGTGACCGTGAAAAGTAAATACCAGGTTTGACAAGTTCAGGCTTGGAATATCGTAGTGCGTCGCGTACAAGACATGTCAGACCCGACGCTAATTGTTCTTCAAGT
>NZ_LWGA01001186.1:0-11575 GCF_001635235.1 Oleiphilus sp. HI0117
TATATAACAAGACGAAGGAAGAGTCTTCGTCTTGTTATATATTGCGTGTTGGCTTGTGCATCCTCGTTGGTTGGTGCCGAGCCTCCCGAAGGGCTGGACTTTATTGGTGGCTATTATGAGAAAGGTGAGTATAAGTGTTATGCGGAGCCTTGCTTTACAATTCATAAAGGAACCGAGGCAGCTGCTGCGAAAGACCGGCCTTTTTCCCCAAGAGATTGGCAACCTAGAACACGAAGTTGCCAAAAAGCTTATACACAAGCGCTGGCAACAGCGAGTACAGTCGATATTCGCTATGCCAAAAAAGGTGACTGTGTTTTCGTTGTCGAAGGCGAATGGCTTGACCCCTATACCACCGAAGTTATTACTGAGTTAGGTGATATCGCACTAGATCAGTTGGTGAGCTATAGAGAAGCCCACCGTTACGGTGGTGCGTACTGGTCTCATGCTCAACGTATGGAGCTGGTGAGCGATTCAGATAACATCGTGCCGGTAGCTTCCATGAGCAAAAAAGCCCGCGCAGGGAAGTCGCCGACCCAGTGGATGCCCGAGAACAAAGCTTATTGGTGTGACTATATCGTGCGCCGAGAGATTATTCAGCGCAAGTATAAGCTTTATCTGCCAAGAGAAGAGCGCGAATTTCAGCAGGAAATTAAAAAACTCTATTGCAAGTACTAGCTGAAATGATAGCGGCTCAGTGACTATCTAAAGGCCGGTTATAAGCGCTTATTTAACAGGGAAATAAGTTTCATTGGTAGTTCTGCTGAGGCTAACACTTCTCCATGACTTGGAATTAAGATTGCTGGTTGGTCATTGTCTATTTGCTTCAATGCCCACTGTTTAAACGTGGCCTTATCGTCAAGAAGAAACCACTTGATCACTTGACTCATTTTTAAACCCGGTGCAGCGCCAAGCACTTTCTGCATGACTTTTGCAATCGGCTGGTTAGACATGCGTTCATAGTTCAAAAAGCTATCACAAGTAATCCATAAGCTGGTTTGCGAGTCTTTATCGTGCTTTTTAAACCAGGCATCATGACCCCGGTGACCTGGTGGAATCAGTACAGAGTAATTAAATGGCAGTGGCGGTAACTCACTTTCCAGTGCAGTGATATCGCTTTCTGAACTAGCTACCCCTTGTTTAACTAAACGCTTGATCGCCCCTTTACTTGCATACAAGCGATGTTTCGGAAAAGCATCTCGCCAGGCTTGAACGCCCATATAGTGAAAACTGTTTGGCATCACCAGGTGCATGCAGAGCTCTTCATTTAGCCATTCTTTGGGAAAGGCATCGATCAAAGATTTACCAGGGCTGATAATCACGATGTCTGAATCACTTGTTTTGATCGCGATAGAGTTTGAAACAAAGTTTGGCACAATATACTGACCAACTCTGATTTCCGGGTGTTTTTCAATCTCGTGCCATAAATTCTTTTGCATCTGGCCGTGTTCCTTAGTCTAAAGAGAAGCGAATTGGCGAACATAATATGAACTAAACGGAGCATAGTAAATAACGATCTAAGCAACCCGCTACTTCGCTAAAGCCCTATCAGGCGATATGCGGTTCTTCTAACAATAAATTGATATAGATCAAGACGATGTTTTGTTGTACTCGAATGGACTTGCTAGACTCGAAATAACGATGAAAGTTTTGTCTGGCAATTGACTAACTGAAGGAAAGGTTTATGAGCGATAAAAAAGTTGCGGTGGTGTTGTCTGGCTGTGGTGTATTCGATGGCTCTGAAATATATGAAGCAACACTGACATTGTTGGCACTTGATCGAGCAGGGGTTGCGTATCAGTGTATGGCTCCGAATATTGATCAGATGCATGTGCTTAATCACATGACGGGTAAAGAGATGAATGAGACTCGGAATGTACTCGTTGAGTCTGCACGCCTGGCTCGCGGAGATATCATCGACCTGTCAGAGGCTAAACCTGAAGATTATGCAGGGCTTATTTTCCCCGGAGGCTTTGGCGCGGCTAAAAATCTATCCAACTTTGCGGTAGCGGGTACCGATATGGAGGTTAATTCGCAAGTCGCTGAGTTTGCTCAGGCCTTTCACCGTCAACAAAAAGTAATTGGGCTTGTGTGTATTGCGCCGGCATTGGCGCCGAAGCTGATTGGCCACGGAGTGAAGTGTACAATCGGAAATGATGCCGATACCTCTGAGGCAATCACTGCTATGGGTGGAGAGCATCAAACCTGCGCCGTTGATGATTGCGTTATTGATGAGGCCAATAATACTGTGTCCACTCCTGCCTATATGCTGGCGAGCCGGATTAGTCAGGCAGCTTCAGGTATAGAGAAGCTGGTTTCTATAGTCATACAGCGTTTGTAGCTTTAGCGTGATTGAAAGACTCTTGCAAGCTCGGGCATGAGTCGTTAATGTTGCTCATAGAAATTGAGTCTGAGACCATTATCGAACCAAAGAGAGAAAACACGTGAGTAGTAAGTTTGTTATTCCTGAGCCGAGTTACCAAGTCATCCACCGTGAAGATATGGGTGCAAAAGTCTATGCTGCGGTGAACACGACACTGGCCACTTTTGAGGACGAGCCGCGTAAACTCTATGCTTGGCAGTTATCACTGATTCTTAAATTAGACACCGAAGATGAACAAGGCTTGACACTTCCAGAGGAAGCAAAAGAAATTGAGCCTTTTTGCCAGCAATTGGACGTTGACCTTCGAGCCGGCGGGAATGCTGTGCCTTTAGCGAGAATTACCTGGAATAAGACGCGAGAGTTACTTTTTAGAGTCTACAACCCGGTTCAAGCTGACGAATTAATAAAGAGTATTATCGAAGCGGATACCACGCCACGCCCCTTCAGCTATACAATCGACCCTGATGAAGATTGGAAGATGTCAGAGGTTTACCTTAAGAGCTTTAGGTAAAAGCGTTTCAATGGGGTCAGACTCGATTGAAAACAGCAATCGTTTTGTAGGCAGTGCTTTCCTCGGCTCGCTGGTGAATCAGTACAATGTTTCTTGTTGGGTTGAGTAAGTGAGGGGTGGAACCTTCTGCCCACAACTTCTTTATGCTTGTATATGTTCAGCGCAAAGCTCATAGGCGCGTATGACCTCATCGACTTTATCTCCGTGATTAATTCGGGATTTTTTGTAGTGAGATAGAACGCGCGCCAGATACTCATGGGCAATCTCAGCTTGAACTTCCGTTTCACCCTGCCAAATTTTTCTACCCGCCGGAGATATTTCCTTCTTTAAACCACTACACGAAGAAACATGCAGTATTTCATAAAACTGCTTTCGTTCTTTCACCAGTTGTTCGTCAAGCAGAGAAAAATCGAGCTTAATGAGGTGCTGCCTAAGTGCATATTGGTGATAAACAGGGCAGAGCAGATAATCGATATCAAGGTTTTGAAACTTCTGATGAAGCTGGTTGATCAGGCTCATCGTTTCGTCACCACCTATACCAGCAATAATGACCAAATGTTTGCCTTGATGTTTGTCTAAAGGTAACTGGGAGGCATCGCTGCAATAGGTCTTCCAAGATGTTTGGTTGTTAGGAGTCGCCGGAAAGAGCTCAACTAACTTCAGGTTCAAGGCTTCAATGAGCTCTGGAACAATATCAACAAAGTGAATTGTGGGTGCGGCTTGCCGATCAAGCAGGTTGATTCCCAATAAACCGTGGTCGCAGCAGCAATCCCAGATGTGCTCGTAGTTATTTAGGCACATCTCATTGAGTTTTTTTAGGCGTTTACCGAGCTTCAAAGTTTTGATTCCATTAATAATAAAAAGGGCCGCATATTTGCGACCCTTTTTTAGTACTGCTGTAGCGCTGTTCTTAGTATGAACGCTGAGCTTAGATCAACTCAATCGCCATAGCGGTTGCTTCACCACCACCAATACATAGTGCAGCAACACCTTTAGACTTGTCTTTCACTTTCAATGCGTTGATCAAGGTAACCAACAAACGTGAACCTGTTGAACCAACAGGGTGGCCTTGTGCACATGCACCACCGAAGATGTTCACCGTTTCTGGGTCAAGCCCTAGGTCAATGATAGGCATCATTGCAACCATTGCGAAGGCTTCGTTGATTTCATACAAATCAACATCTTCTTTAGTCCAGCCTGTCTTAGCAAACAAGTTTTCAATTGCGCCAACAGGAGCGATTGTAAATTCACTTGGGTGCTGGGATTGCGTAGCATGACCAACGATACGAGCAACAGGCTTAAGGCCACGTGCTTCAGCTTCGCTTTCACGCATTAGAACAAGTGCTGATGCGCCATCTGAGATTGATGAAGCATTCGCTGCAGTGATGGTACCATCTTTAGCAAAAGCTGCGCGAAGACTAGGGATTTTCTCGATGTTAGCGTTGAATGGCTGCTCATCGTGCTCAACCACAGTATCGCCACGGCGAGACTTAACGGTTACTGGAACGATTTCAGCTTTTAGCAAACCTTCTTCCGTTGCAGTTTTTGCACGAGTAAGTGATTGGATCGCATAGTCATCCATCTGCTCACGTGTATAACCTTTCTTGTCTGCAACTTCTTGTGCGAAAGAACCCATTAGACGACCTGTTTCAGCATCTTCCAAACCATCTAGGAACATGTGATCCATTGCTTGGTCACCGTGACCCATGCGGAAGCCCTTACGAGCCGTTGGCAAAATATAAGGAGCGTTAGACATAGACTCCATGCCGCCAGCAATCATTACATCGTTAGTGCCTGCCTTGATCGCATCGTGTGCCATCATCGCCGCTTTCATACCTGAACCACAAAGCTTGTTGATTGTGGTAGCACCCGTTGCATCAGGTAGGCCTGCTTGACGCATTGCCTGGCGAGCTGGGCCTTGCTTAAGACCGGCTGGCAATACGTTACCCATGATCACTTCTTGTACGTCTTCAGGCTTAAGGCCCGCACGCTCGACCGCTTCTTTGATAACGATGCTGCCTAGCTCAGGCGCAGGAACAGTAGACAGGCTACCTTGAAGACCACCCATTGGTGTACGAACACCGCTTACAATTACAACAGAATCTTGCTTAGACATATTAGCCTCTTACGTTTTACTCGTGGCCGAGCCACAAAGAGTGCACCCTCGTGAGGTGCCGGAAATACAAACGAAGCCAAGGATAGTGACCTTAGCCCACCAAATCGGTCGCAGATTGTATCAAGGATCTCGTTTTTGAACCAATTTGTTTGCTGTAAGGAAAGGTAAAGGCTTGCGGTTTACCTGTAGAGGACACCAAGCAATTAGCTTACACAGAGTGCCAAGTGTTTTCGGTTTAGGTCGATAATGTGATAGTTTGAGACAAGGTATCTCCTCAGATTTAGAGTAATTAGAAAAGGTTCATCAATTAATATGGCTAACAAGCAGCTTAATGATATATCTACTCCCATAACGAATCTCGATGAACTGGCTAAATTAGCCGACTATTCACTAATGAATAACCTTCGGTGCGACCCTCAGGCGACGGCCAGTGGGGATGATTACGCGCCTCGACAAGTTTTTTCGGGACATTATGTCCCTGTAAAGCCGACGCCTATTCCTGAGCCTGACTATGTCGCTCACAGCAGGAAGTTTTTCAGCGAACTGGGTTTTGACGACAATTTGGTGGAAACGGAAGGCTTCCGTCGTTTGTTCTCTGGTGATATGTCGCATGTGCCAGAACCTATGAGACAAACAGCTTGGGCAACTGGCTATGCGCTGTCGATTTATGGCACGGAGTACATTCAACAGTGTCCGTTCCGCACAGGCAACGGTTACGGGGATGGCCGTGCAGTATCTGTCCTTGAGGCTGTCATCAATGGTCAGCGTTGGGAGATGCAGCTAAAGGGTGGTGGGCGAACGCCATATTGTCGTGGTGCGGATGGGCGAGCAGTGCTGCGCTCGAGTATTAGAGAATTTCTGGTTCAGGAGCATATGCACCAACTAGGGGTGCCAACATCTAGGTCCTTATGCCTTTATGTATCTGGCTCAGAGACCGTTGATCGCCCATGGTATTCTGAAGGTTCTTACTCCCAAGATCCGGATATTATGGTATCGAACCCGGTTGCAATTTCAACACGTGTCGCACCGTCTTTCTTACGGGTCGGGCAGCTTGAACTGTTTGCTCGTCGAGCGCGTAGCAAGGCTCATCCAAAAGCTCTCGAAGAGTTAAAGATGATCGTTTTGCATTTGATTGATCGTGAATACAAAAGTGAGATCAATGAAGACCTATCGTTCGAAGATAAATTACTGCGGTTGGCTAGCGAGTTTCGTGAGCGTTTAAGCGCGCTTGTCGCAAACTGGCTTCGCGTAGGTTATTGCCAAGGCAACTTCAATAGTGACAACTGCGCAGCGGGGGGGTATACCCTTGACTATGGTCCATTCGGGTTCTGCGAAGTGTTTGAACCGTTTTATCAGCCTTGGAGTGGTGGCGGGCATCACTTTTCGTTTTTCAATCAACATGCTGCTGCCGAGGCAAATTTTGAGAGTTTCTGCTCGGCATTGCGACCCCTTGTTGCATCGAAGCCCGATGTATTAGAAAAGCTTAATGAGATACGCTCAGGCTTCACTGCTGTGATTCAAGAGAAAATGGAATCAATGTGGGCGTCTAAGCTGGGGCTTAATAAGTTTGATGGAACGCTATTCAATCAGCTTTTAAAGCTAATGGTTCAAACCTCTGTTGACTACACCCTCTTCTTCCGCGAGCTGTCAGAGCTTCCTGAAGATGTCTCGACGCTTAAGAAAAGCTTCTATAAAGACCTGAGTGATGAAAAGGAAGAAGCATGGTCGCAGTGGTTACAGACCTGGAGAGGGCTGATAAACATTGAGGAGGGCGCCGAAGCTCTGTCGTTACAGATGAAGCGCGTCAACCCAAAATACACCTGGCGTGAATGGTTGGTCGTGCCAGCGTATCAACAGGCGATGAAAGGTGACTATACGCTCGTAAAGGAATTACAAGACGTGTTGAGCAAACCATACGATGAGCAGACATTAGAGGTGAAAAATAAATTCTACCGTTTGAAGCCCGAGGTCTTTTTCGGGGCTGGCGGTGTCTCGCACTATAGTTGCTCGTCCTAATCGAATAAGCGCAACGCGCTAAGCAATTTCAAGTACTTGTGACAATAGCCAGTGAAGACACACACTACCTGTTGCTTAGAGGTTTGCTTACTTTATTAAGGCGTATTTAGTTCTTTAAATCTGCCTTCATTTGCTTGCGAAGCACTTTGCCGTTGGCCGTTCGGGGGAACAGTTGGGTGAAGTAAATCTTTTTAGGTACTTTATATTGAGCCAAATGTTCGTTTGCAAAGGCTAATAGGCTTGTTTCATCTAGCGTGCTACTTTCATGGCGAATGACGCTCGCCACGACCAAGTTCTTATCTGGCCCGATCTCTTCTTCGAGAGCGACACAATCAGCGACGTCGGGGTGGGTTTTCAATACCCGTTCAATCTCGTGGGGTGAAATACGAAAGCCAAAGCTGTTGATGATGTCGTCACGTCGACCGAGGAACCAAACATAGCCTTCTTCGTCTCGTTTGGCGTAGTCGCCGGTGAGAAAATAGCCGCCTTTGCGTGTGGCTTGTGTGGTGTCCGGCAGTTGCCAGTATTCAATGAACAGTCCTAAGTCTTGCTCGTCGATACAAAGCATGCCTTCTTCACCGTCTTTGACTGGCTCTAAGTTCTCATCGAGTAGATGTATTTTATGCCCGGTCTGAGGGCAACCCGCAGAGCCCGGGCGAATGGGGCGAGCAGGGTGATGCGATAAATAATAAGAACATTCAGACATGCCGATAGCTTCGTAAATATCCTGATTAAAGCGGTCTTGCCATAACCCAAGCATTTCATCTGAAAGATGCTCGCCTGCACACATACAGTGGCGAAGTGTCGGTACATCTTTAGCTGAAAATTCAGTTTTCTGAATGATCTGGCGATAAATGGTTGGTACACCGATAAAGATTGTGCATTGGTGCTTGGCGATCAGCTTCGGCCAGGTTTCTGCCGTGGCATCGCCGTTATAAACAACGACGGTTTTGCCTAGCAGCATCGGGTCCATCATGGCGGTGCCGAGTACGTAGGTCCAGTTGAACTTACCCGAATGCAGAATGCGGTCAGTTTTATCGCTTTGGTAATCAAACCAATGGTAGGCCGCGGGTAAGCGACCCAGCAAAGCCCTGTGAGCATGCAATACGCCTTTTGGATAACCCGTGGTGCCAGAGGTGTAGACTAAGTAGGCCGGGTCGTTATAGCAGGTATTGACTGCGATTTCGTCATCGGATGAACTTGCTAGTAAGTTTGCAAAGCTTTGAAACTTAATCTTGCTACTTGTGCTGGCGGTCTCGGCGAGTTCGTCGATAATCAAAACATGAGCCAACTCTGACTCTTCTAGTGTATCCAGGTGTAGCTTCTCGGCCAGCGCAGCGGTGGTGATCAGCACTTTGGCACCAGAGTCCTTCGCCAGGTAATCAATCTCGTCGCCGCTAAGCAGAATAGAGCTGGGCACCGCAATACCGCCAAGCTTAACTGTGCCATAAAAGGCAATCGGGAACTCGATAACATTCGGTAGCCAAAGCATGACCCTGTCACCCTTTATCAAGCCCAATTCACTTAACCGTGCAGCACATTGGTTGGATGCCTTATCGAGTTGCTGATAAGAATAAGCTTGATGTAATTCGTTACTCTCATCGCCATGGTCAACGATGAGCGCGGTAGACTGCATATCAAAGTTGGGAATTTGAGGGCGCGTGCACGCAAGGCCTATATTGAAGTCTTTCGACAGGTCCAGATCATTGATTGTCTCGGGCTTGATAGGCGCTTGCATGTTTCGCTGTTCTCTTTGTGGAATGAGTGCTTAGTGTGAAAGGTCTAAAATAATTTTGCCGATATGGGCATTGCTTTCCATTAGAGTATGCGCCTCAACAACATCTTCGAGTGCGAAGGTTTTGGCGATCACAGGCTTAATGGTTTTGTTCTCTAGCAGCGGCCAGACTTTTTCTTTTAGCTGTTGCGCAATTGCGGCCTTAGCGTCCAAAGATTGAGGACGTAGCGTCGAGCCGGTCAGCGTTAAACGCTTTAGCATCACGGGCAAGAAGTTTACCTTGTTGATCGGGCCTTGAAGATAAGCAATATTGATAATACGGCCTTCAATCGCGGCGAGGAAGAGGTTCTTCTGAATATACTCACCGCCAACCATATCAAGAATTACGTCGATGCCTTTGCCGTCATTGTGGTCTTTGATAGTGGGCAGGTAGTCTTGTTCGTTGTAGTTCACTGCAAGCTCTGCACCCAGCGCTTCACAGGCTTTTGCTTTCTCATCGCTGCCTGCGGTGGCATAGACTTTTGCGCCCATCGCTTTGGCTAGTTGAATCGCCGTGGTACCGATGCCGCTGGTACCGCCATGAATAAGAAAGGTCTCGCCCGCTTTCAGCTGACCGCGATCAAACACGTTTGACCACACTGTAAAGAAGGTTTCTGGCAAGGCTGCTGCTTCCACCATTGAGTAGCCTTCAGGAACGGGTAGACATTGGCTTTCTGGTACATTTACATACTCGGCATAGCCACCACCGTTGGTGAGTGCACAAATCTTATCGCCTTGTTTTAAGGTAGTAACGGCAGAACCGACTTCGACCACTTCACCGGCTACTTCCAAACCCAATATGGGTGACGCATCTTTTGGGGCCGGGTAGTTGCCTTGTCGCTGAATCACGTCAGGGCGATTAACGCCGGCTGCTGCTACCTTCACCAGTACTTCATTTTCTTGAATGCCAGGGCGTTCGCCTTCAGCAACTTGCATGACATCAGGTGCGCCGAAGTTTGGGGTGTCGATATATTTCATTTTGGCTCTCTTGTTCGTGGCGAATTCGTATGAGTAGGCAAGCAATTTAAAGGGCTACCGGGTTAGGGTCAAGTTTATCAACTGTGTTCCGTGGTGATCCCATTGACATCAAACTGACACCAAAGCGTCACATTTGCTTCACACTGAATTACTATCCTGCCTAAAAACACAGGAGTCTAGGTATGGGTTTTCAGAGCTTGTTGGTTAACAAGGCAGTAGATAGTGAGAAAACAAACGGTACACTTCAACCTGCTGTCGAGCGCATGTCTAGCAATGATGGCCTTGCCGATAAAAACGGTGGGATTCCCGAGATATTACGAGCACCGCTTAGCTCACTATCTCGTTCACGAAAAACCTTAGACTCTTTCCTGCGAGATCATCCTCACCTTAAAGGTGTTGAGTTTGTCGAGCAGATTCTTCAGCACTTTGAGTTTTCCTTTCAGACGCCTTGGAATGAGAAAGAACGAATTCCGACTGAAGGCCGCTTGGTGATTATCGCCAATCATCCTTTAGGTACTCTGGATGCAGCGGCGGTATTCAAGTTGGTAAGTGATGTAAGGTCAGACGTGCGTGTTGTGGTCGATGAAGGCGTTCATGAGTTAGATGCGCTTGCGCCGATTACTTTGGCTTGTCAGCCTTACTCCGAGAATACGGCTAAAACACGTAATGTCGCTTTGAAAGAACACCTGGAGCGAGAAGGTGTGCTGATCTTTTTCCCCAGTGAAGAATTATCCCGTATTCGCCCGAGTGGGGTGACGGATACCAAGTGGCGTCGTGACTTTCTTGATATAGCTTTAGAAATGAATGCGCCGGTGTTGCCTTTGTATATTGATGCAGCAAACTCTGCTCTGTTTTACGGTGTGTCTGCGATCTATAAGCCGCTTTCTACCATGATGCTTGTGCCTGAAATGTATAAGCAAACACGCAAGACGGTTGCGATCCGTGTCGGTAAGCTTGTCATTCATGAGACCTATGCCAAGAGTGGTTTGCCAGTTAAGACTCAGGTCAAACTGTTCAAAAAACACCTCTATAAAGTGGGTAAGGGTAAAAAGGGGATATGGCAAACCCAGTCACCGGTTGCTCACCCTGAATCACGTCAAATACTTAAGCAGCTTATTGCTTCTCAAAACCGATTGGGTGAGACCAGTGATAATAAACAGATCTTTCTCTATAAGAACGAAGGAAGCTGCGCGGTATTGAGAGAGATTGGCCGCTTAAGGGAAATTGCCTTTCGCGCAGTGGGCGAGGGAACAGGTGAGCGGCGTGATATTGACCACTATGACTCGTCCTATAGTCAATTGGTCTTATGGGATGAAAATGAGTTGGAGATTGTCGGTGCCTATCGCCTGGGCAATGCCAAAGACATTATCGAACAGCAGGGTATTCAGGGCTTATACAGCGCCAGCCTTTTTGATTATGACGAGTCAATGCTTCCTCTACTAAAGCAAGGGGCGGAACTTGGGCGAAGTTTTGTTCAGCCTAAGTATTGGGGCAAACGAAGTTTGGATTACCTTTGGTATGGCATCGGTTCTTACTTAAGCAAGAACCCTGATGTGAAATACTTATATGGTCCGGTCAGTATCTCGAACGACCTGCCTAAAGCAGCAAAAGATTTATTAGTTTACTTCTTCACTCTTTATTTTGGCAGCTTTGACGAGACGGAATCTCGGCCTAAGGCTGTATCGAAGCACCCCTATTTGCTCTCAAACGATCTGCTTGATGCCTTGAGCCAGAATTTTTCAGGTACGGATTATAAAGAAGACTTTATGATTCTTAAGAACATCTTGTCGAATATGGGCT
>NZ_LWGA01001187.1:0-413 GCF_001635235.1 Oleiphilus sp. HI0117
CTTTTGCTGCTTTGGTTGTCTCATAAACTTAAAAGTGTGACAGGCTAAATTGGCTTTGCTAAGTTCGGCGTGACAAGGCTCAAGAGCAAAGCGACTAGCGCTTGCAAAGAGCTTGATGCTTGGTCAAACTAGCGCAAATTGAGTCATGGAATGACATCATGGAATAGGGATATGCTAAAAGAACGATATAAGAAAAGCTATGAATATTATTTTTGTTGGTCGAAACCACGGAAAGTCTAAAACTTATCAGTTAGGAAATAAGCAGCTCGTCATTGTTGGTGCGCTATTTGTTTTTCTCATGGCCGTACTAGTGTTTTCGGGCTACCGTCTACAGACCTGGGTGGCCGGAGAAGCCGAGTCGACTTTAGATAAAGAAATAATTGTTGGTTGGCAGCAAGATATCAACGCAAAAA
>NZ_LWGA01001188.1:0-4376 GCF_001635235.1 Oleiphilus sp. HI0117
GTTAGGAGCAAATAGAAAGACGATTCCTCTTATAGGATTTTTTGAGGGACTTCTCTTGGCATGGTCGGCTCCATGAAGAATAAAATTATCTATCTGCTCTTAATGGTTATTGGTTACATTGCACACGTAATCATAGTTACCGGTTTCCTAGGAGGTGAGAACGTAATTGGCAATTATGCGTTCTCATTTTTAACATTAGCAATATCCGCAAGAGCCCAAGGGTACCTGTGCGGTATTTGTTATATGTACAACAAGAGCAGCCGAAGGACAGCGCCATTCTTAGTAGTAGAAAGAATATTGCTTCCGTGTTTTCCAATATACTTATTTGGTATTCCATTCTTGGGTTGGAATGTTGTATCTACGGTTGTTTTAGCGACCTGCGCTGCATCAATTTTTCTTTTTCAGTTCGTGATACGGGATTTAGAGGAGTATTTTTGGTCTATCAGAGGGGGAGTGTTGGCAAAATTGCCTGACAGCGGTGAGGCATCAGTCTTGGATACGAATAAAATATTGATTCAGTTCTATTTCCTGGTACTGGTTCTTCCACTGTTAGGAGTTGTTGTTGGAAGTTTCTATCAGTAGTTCGAGTTAACTTCAGCTAACGCATCACAGCTGAAATTTTGCTGAATTATCAGATTTCTCTATTGTCTTAGTAAAAAGTAGATATTGAAGAGACGTGGAGGTGAAAATGACTTGCTCATCATCACTTTTAGCAATTCGACCGTGGAATAAAGGTGTCCTTGTAGGGCAAAAGCTCCCTCTTAAGCTTGAACAGGTTTGGGCTATTCGGATTAGGCTGGAGGTGGAGAATAATGTGAGAGATCTCGCGCTTTTTAACCTCGCAATAGATAGTAAACTACGAGGGTGTGATTTAGTTAAGCTCCGCGTATATGATGTGTACAATGGAAAAAGCTGCAAGTCTAGAACTCAAATCATACAGAAAAAGACCAAAATACCTGTCAAATTCGAAATAACATCGAAGACGAGGGAAGCTATTTTGGTATTGATTGAAAAGCTGCGTTTAGAGCATGCTACTTACCTCTTCCCAAGCCGGTTTTCTCATAGAAGTCATATATCAACTAGACAATACTACAATTTAGTAAAGAGGTGGGTTGCTGCTATTGGGTTGGATACAAGATTTTACGGAACGCACTCCTTAAGAAGAACCAAAGTAGCCCAGATAAAGACTTAAGGTCCATTCAACTGCTGTTAGGGCACAGGAGTCTTGGAAGTACGGTACGATATTTAGGGGTGGAGCTTGATGATGCCTTAGCATTATCAGAGAGGATTGAAATTTGATGCTGGTTTGTTATCTCTGAAGGTCTGCTTCGTGGTGTCAGTTCAAAACATTGTAGGAGTTATTTTATAAAGGGGGTTTGTTGCGCAGGGAGTAACAGTATCGCTTTGTGCTTCCACTAAATACAAATTTTGGCCGGAAAATCCGCTCCTTTATATGACTGTTGAACGGCGACTTTGTGGAATTTAGAATCACGAGAAATCTTCTTTACATCTCAGGCGGACAAACTTAGGTACCAATTAGCGGTCAATCATTGGTATCAGTAATAAATGTATTGAGAGTGGTGAATCAGGCACAAAAAAAGGCGATCCGAAGATCGCCTTTTGAGTTGTCGCTAATAGAACCTACTTCTCTGCGCCCTGACCGAAGTCAGTTGCACCAACAAGTACTGACATATTGCCATGAGGGTGCTGGTTCTCATACATTAGCTGATGAGAGTCAGGAAGCTCTTCATAGGTAAATGTTTTAGATAGGCAAGGGTCTACTTTACCTTCAATTACCAAGTTATTTACGCCGATTGCTTGATCGTCATTTGCGAAGTGTGAGCCCTGCAGACGCTTTTGACGCATCCAGTGATAACGCAGGTCTAAGGTCGCGTTGAAGCCGGTAGTACCCGCACAGACCACAACCATACCGCCTGTTTCAGCAACGAAGATAGACGTAGGAATGGTAGTTTCACCTGGGTGTTCGAAGACAACATCAACACCACGGCGCTCGCCAAGGATATCCCAGATAGCTTTACCGAAGGCGCGAGCCCCTTTGCTCCACTTCGCGTAAGCGGACTCATCTTTCCAGTGTGGCATCGTGCCCCAGTGGTCGAAGTCTTTACGGTTTAGGCAGCCAACAGCACCTAATTGCATACAGTAATCAAACTTACTCTCGTCAGAAACAACAGCGATTGGCTTAGCGCCCATTGCAGCAGCTATCTGAATAGCCATACAGCCTAGGCCGCCAGCACCACCCCAGATCAATACAACATCATCTTTCTTAACGTTGTTTGGTGCCCATGCCATAAGCATGCGGTAAGCAGTTGCGCCTACTAGCATGTAAGTTGCCGCTTCTTCCCAGTTTAAGTGCTTAGGCTTTGGCAAACATTGGTGGTCTTGTACTTTTGTGAACTGCGCAAAGCTACCAAAGTTAGTTTCGTAACCCCAGATACGGAAGCTTGGGTCGTACATTGGGTCAGTACCTTTCTGCTCTGCTTTACAACCTTTCTGCCAGCTACCGCAATGTAGTACAACTTCGTCACCGACTTTTACGTTAGTAACATCTTTACCGATTTTATAAACGATACCTGATGCATCGGAACCACCGATATGGAACTCTTCTGGTTCACCCTGCTTGTTACGAGCGCCGATTACATCGACAGGTACACCTAGGCCAGCCCATACATTGTTGTAGTTAACGCCAGCAGCCATCACGTAGACAAGAACTTCATCGTCTTTGATCTCTGGTGTATCAATGACTTCCTTTTGGAACGCTTTCATTGGTTTGCCAAAGCGTTCTGGGCGAATTAGCCATGCATTCATTTTCGCAGGAACTTCACCTAATGGTGGTGCATCACCGATGTCATATAGTTCTTTAGTCATTTAGTTTTCCTCATGATTTAAATGTCGCTAAATTATTGTTAGTTTTTAAATTCTTTTGATTATGTTGTTATTATTGTTGAAAATTTGATTCAAATTATTGATATATATCAAAAAACTACTCATGAATCTGTTTAATAAATTGGGCAATAATTGCCTTAAATCTTAATTCTTTTTCTTCAAGACTGCCTTTGTGCAAGCCTTTATCTTGAGCGAAGTGTTCGTATACCCCTTCGCCAAACTCACCGTAGGCTTGCTTAATCCATTTATGTAAAAAGTAGTTTTCTTGTTCTTCTAAGGTTTGCTGACTAATAGTTTGGTCTCTATGTGCAAGTACGTGCTCAGCCAGCTCAGTAATACCGTTGCGCTTTATTGCGCTGGTTAGAAAGATATCCTTAATCGTAGCCTGCTTTTTATCGCCAGCATTTTCTACATAAATACTGGCTAATTTTAGACTCGATTTTAGTAAGTGCAGGCTTTTTTTCGCTAAATTGTCTTCATCACATTTATTGATTATAAATGTGTCAGGTACTTCCATGATCCCGGCTTTCATAAACTGAACTTGATCGCCTGCCAGAGGCTGCATTACCAAGCAGGTATGATCACTCAATTTCTGTACCTCGATTTCACTTTGGCCGATTCCGACCGTTTCTATGATGACGAGGTCAAATAGTTTTCGTAGTAAGCGCGTCACATGAAAAGTCTGCTTACTCATGCCTCCCAAGTCTTGTTGTGAGGCTTGAGAGCGGAAGAACAGACGCTTGTCTTTTACTGGAAAAATTGTACGCGTTCGATCGCCGAGTAGGGCTCCTCCTGACTCATGGCTTGAAGGGTCTATCGCCAATACCGCAATAGACATGTTTGAGCGCTCTTTTAGTAGCGTTAAACATAACTCACCTATTAAGCTCGATTTGCCTGCACCGGGCGTTCCCGTTATACCCAAAACCATACCTTGTTTATTGATGCCAGATTGTTGCTTATCAAGATAAGTAACAATCTGGTGTCGGGTAACAAAGTTTTGTGTGGTATTACGCTCAAAGACCGAAATTAGTTGGGCAATGGGCCATTTCTCTAGATTGGCTGCCTGCTCTATCTGTTGCGCAACTTTTTCTGGTAGTTCTGACTCCATTTTTGCAGTCAGATCATCGAGCGAAAGGCCGGCCTTAGTTTGCTTTTTGTGCATTAATGACGTCCATGATCTCGTTCATCACAGCCATTAGGTCGAAATCCTTAGGCGTGAAAATGCGCTTAACACCCTTGTTTTGAAGAGAATCAAAGTCAGGCGTTGGAATAATTCCACCAAGTATGACGGGAATTTCATCCTTAGCATTGTTGCTTTCCAGTTCATCGAATAGCTGATCGATAATTTCATTATGTGAGCCTGATAGCAAAGAAATTCCGATTACATCGACATTCTCTTCTAATGCTGATTGAACGATATCAGCAGCGCTTAGTCGAATACCGAAATAGATGACATCGAAGCCAGCATGGCG
>NZ_LWGA01001189.1:0-691 GCF_001635235.1 Oleiphilus sp. HI0117
CTTTGCCGCCAATGAATTTGATGTAACTTTTTGAGACATCTAATCGGAATTTTCTTCACTAGTGCCAATGAGTCCGCATTTAAGACCCTGACAACTCAAATAGGGTGCGCCGTGCGCACCGATAAACCCCGCGACTCAAACAAACAGTAATGGGGGGGCGGCCAAAGCAATTTCCCTAACCTGTAGGCAGAGCCTTCCACGGCTCGCAAGCGGGCTAGCACGGGGCAGATTCATGCGAGGGGTTGAACCCTCTGCCTACTAAGACGAGGTATCAAACTCCGCTGGTGCGCACGGCACACCCTATTGATATCGAAGAGTCCGAACTTGGCATATTCGCACTTTATTCGTAGGTCGGGCTTCAGCCCGACGCGGTGCTTACAATACCTATTAACTACCTCATTGGCACCGATCTGTCGGGTTGAAACCCGACCTACAAGGTACGTACTAGGGGCCGAATTTGGCACTTTAACGACTAAGTAATGCGCAGGAGTCGTGCGCTTTAGTCGAACGCAGTGTTCTAATAGCTCAGCTCAAGCGCTGACTTTTACAATTAATATTTATCATTATTTATATCGAGCCAAAAACATATCAACGGTTTCGCGCACTAGTGCTTGTTTTTCAGGTTCAGATAAAACAGGCGCAATTTGAACAACTTGAGGCCAAAAGCAACTTCCCTTTATTAGGTTGTGAA
>NZ_LWGA01001190.1:0-387 GCF_001635235.1 Oleiphilus sp. HI0117
TCATTACGGCATTTTTGAAGGCTGTGGATCTAGCTTACCCTTCGATGGTGACCCTATATTCGAAACAGGTGACGGCGGCTCTTCTTGCTGCTAACTTGAGCTAGCGCTCTATCTGAAGAGCTAAGCTATAACTATCCGCTTAGCTCTTCACCTCCTCTTCAACGCTCTAATATCTAGACCATTTTCGATCATATACTCTTGCATATCTTTCGCGTACATAATCCACCCTTTCGGGCTTAAATGAATTTCATCATCCCAATATTTTGCTGCTGACAAGTCTACTCCCCGACCAAAAGCATCATAACTTAGCGTATTCTGATATTGCCCCATTGCGCCTATAATTGTTTCAGAAAGCTGCGCATGCAGATAGCGAATCGCCCGTCTCCT
>NZ_LWGA01001191.1:0-675 GCF_001635235.1 Oleiphilus sp. HI0117
CCCAGATAGGATACAGTTATCTACTGTAACCCATGCTTTTCTAGGATCGCTTTTATTTCCCCCGACTCTTTGAGTTGTTTCAGACCATCGTTAAAATCATTGAGTTTTATTTGGTAGCCAGGCGAACTTCTTGAAAACATCAAGTATTGCGGATCTTTTTTTAGCGGTGGCTCAAGTGATTAGAGTTGATTTGCCATATCAGGAATTTGCGTTTTAATGATGTAATTTCCTAGTGCTTTATCTACTAATACTAAATCTATTCGGGAAGCAGATAATTTTAATAGGTTCTGTTTATCTGTCGTTACGGGGGCGAGGGTTAGGCCTGCTTCATCGAAGCCTGGTGGGTTGGCGTATCCGCGAACAACGCCGATGGTGTAGGGTTTTAGATCTGAATAACTTTGATAATTGATTTGAGCGTCTTTGCGTTTGAATAAAACTACTTTATTTGCAGGGAGCTCTGCAGAATAGGCGAAATCTTTTTCTCGATCTTTCCTGTACCAGGCGGTATAGATACCGTCGAATTTACCTTCTTTGGTCCATTCTAGCGCTCTAGACCATGGCAGTTGTTCTTTCGTTACTTTGTAATTTTTTAATTTAAAAGCAGCTGAAATGATTTCACTTATAGGGCCTCCATTCTCTAGAGTCTTTCCGTAGTAGGGTGGGTAATCAACGTAA
>NZ_LWGA01001192.1:0-488 GCF_001635235.1 Oleiphilus sp. HI0117
CTTATGCAAAGAAGCCAAGTTAACTGATCGCTATTTTTACGAATCCTATTCAGGTCTAGAAAATTTATTACTGGCGGTCTATGAAGACTGTATGACCCTGCTCAGTAAAGAAATTGTTCAAGCCATCGTTGTGGGCTATCAAGACTCTGACCCAAAGGCTGCCATTATTGCGGGTTTAGATAAGTACTTTGAAATTCTTGAAGACCCTAATATCGCTCGAATATGCATGGTCGAATTAGAAGGCATTAGCCCAGAAGTTAATACGCTTTACTATCATTACATCAATGGCTTTGCAGAAATTTTAAGAGTAATGGCAAATAAGGCTTTTCCCGATATGACGATTGATCGTGCCCAACAGGACATCATGGCTATATCCTTAGTAGGAGCAATGCGCCAGGCAGCGACAAACTGGTTAGTGAGTGATTATAAAACGGAACGAAAAGAGCTAGTTGCCGCCACCAGTAAGTTATTTTTAGGAATCATTAAGT
>NZ_LWGA01001193.1:0-234 GCF_001635235.1 Oleiphilus sp. HI0117
ATTTTTACGAATCCTATTCAGGTCTAGAAAATTTATTACTGGCGGTCTATGAAGACTGTATGACCCTGCTCAGTAAAGAAATTGTTCAAGCCATCGTTGTGGGCTATCAAGACTCTGACCCAAAGGCTGCCATTATTGCGGGTTTAGATAAGTACTTTGAAATTCTTGAAGACCCTAATATCGCTCGAATATGCATGGTCGAATTAGAAGGCATTAGCCCAGAAGTTAATACGC
>NZ_LWGA01001194.1:0-3367 GCF_001635235.1 Oleiphilus sp. HI0117
AACTTTTTGCGTAAATATAGCCCTGATATTGATGTGAAATCTCGGTGCGAGGGAGCTGGTTTACACTAGCAACTACATGTGGCCACGCCTTTTCAAAAGGCATGGATAGGGAAAACTGATCTATTTTGTGAAAAAAGGTACTTGCTTCAGTTGAGACGCAATTAGGCAGTGGTGGGCACCAATTGAGACTAGGTTCAGGATCACTTTGTTGTAGCGGGCTGACAGCGCAGCCACTTGTCATCGCTAGCAGAGTAAGGCTGACATAGAGAGCACAGTTCTTAGGCTTCAAGTGCTGTCACTTCCATAATTGCCTGGCGGAGTTCTGCGTTCAGAACAAATTTTGCTTCCTCTATTACACGTTCAACATCTTCACCGTATACCAACTTATTGGCGCCATTAAGTGTTAAGAATTCCTTTTTTTGCAGCGTTGCAATGAAGTTTCGGAACAGTGCTTTGTCAAAAAACTCCGGGGCATTGAGACCAAAGAGAATCGACATGCGTTCAGCCATAAGTGTACTCTGTTTTTCAAGTTCTTCGGCATCAAGCTTCCCTGAACCACTACGCGTAAGAATGGCAACAACTATGTAGTAGCGTTCCAAGGTCTGGATGATCAAACGAGATAAGATGGACAAGTTTACGAAGGCCTCACTGCCGCTTGCCGGACGAGTAATGTACTCACCGTTGTCAATTACCAGCTTGTGTTGGATGAGTACTTTTAGCCAGTCTTCAAATACTGTTTCGACCTCGTCACTGCTCCAGCGAAGGAAAAGTTCTGCCTGAATGTAAGGGTAGATTGATTTGAACAGGCTATATAGCTGAGTTTTCTCAATGCGACTGTTATTTTGCATTAAACAGGCGATCAAAGAGGGGATTGCGAACAAGTGAAGTATATTATTTCGGTTGTAAGTGAGCGACACAGCATTTCTATCGGTCAGGCTAATAATGTCGCCCAGTTCTTGTTTTTGCCTCTCGACCAGGTGCATATTTTCAGCGTACTCAATCCAGTCAAAGCCATCACCTTCGGCAAAAGTGATATCTTCGCTGTAAGGTTGTTCTTTTAACAGGCTATTGAAGCAGTTCATTACGCGGCCTAGTACTTTCGCATCCATGGCATAGCGTTCGGTTGCCAGTAGTACCAAGGCAGTGAAATTAATAGGATTAATCGCAGCGGAGCTATTGATTCCGGTAACGATTTCCTGAGAGAGCTTGTCGACAAAACCGGACAACCATTGCGGTTTCTCGGTTTGCATTCCCGTAAAGTCTCGCCAGTTTTCTTGGTGTTGGTCCAGGTAGGCCTCAAGGTAGATAGGTTCACCAAAGTTCAAGCTAACTTTACCAAAAGAGCGGCGTAGGTTTTTAAGTGATTTGAATAGGCCAAATATAGACTCTTTTTGCTTCTTGTTGCCACGAAGCTCGCCTTGATAAGAACTGCCCTCTAATACTTTCTCATAGCCGAAATAGGTGGGTACAAAGGCGATAGGCTTTTGTTGGTCACGGAGATAGGAGGTGACAGTCATCGCTACCATGCCAGCGCGAGGCGAAAGTGTGCGTCCTGTGCGGCTTCTACCACCCTCAACAAAGTACTCTACTGAGTAGCCGCGTTTGAAAATGGTGTGGATATACTCAGAGAAAACCGTTGAGTACAGAGGGTTGCCCTTGAAGCTTCGGCGCATAAAGAAAGCACCGCCGCGGCGTAAAATTGAACCGACAATAGGAAGGTTTAAGTTAATGCCCGCTGCAATATGTGGCACCATGATTCCCTCTTCAAATAATTTGGAAGAAAGTAATAGGTAATCGATGTGGCTACGATGACAAGGTGCGTAGACGACAGCGTGATCTTTGGTGACATCACGGACTTTGTCGACATTGTTAGCGCTGATACCGTTATAAATCTTATTCCACAGTTTATTGAGTAAACGTTCAAGAAAATGGATGGTGGATATTTGTAAGTTGGAAGCCAGTTCGTCTGCGTAGCTTAAAGCTATTTGTCTGGACTGGGCTGGTGTCTTACCTTCTTCACTGGCGTGTTTCTCAATTGCGGCTTTCACTGGGCCGCTATTAATAATGCCGTGAACGAGGTTTTGTCTGTGAGATAGGTTCGGGCCCAGCACGGTTTGGCGTACACGACGAAAGTGAACACGTAAAATACGAGCGGCTTTTCGAGCACAAATCTTCTCGTCTTGCTTACTTTCCTCGAGCATTTGTTGCACAGAAAGTGGCTGATTGAATTGTACTAGGCTGCGACGGCCGTGAAGGAGTATTATCAAGAGCTTTTTGAAAGGCCCGGATACCGCCCAGCCGTCAGAAAAAAGTAATCTAAACCATGACTTTTCTTTTTCGGGGGAGCGACCCCAAAATAAAGTGACCGGAACAAGTTGAACGTCCAATGGGTCTATATCGGAATTTTTATTGCTCTCGGCAATGGTCTTGACGATTTGTTTGAGCCGATTAGTGACCATAGGGGTTTGGCGTTTTTTAAACCAGTTTCCTTGACGTTCATACAAGAAGAAAAAAGAGCGCCTAACCGAGTTTTCATTGAGTTTGAGTTGTGCTTGGGCAGAAGGGAGTCCAGACTTAATGCAGCTGTTTTCGAGGACGAGACGAGCAGAGAGTGAGCTGTATTGTAAAACATAACAAACCGGCTTGTTCGGGTCTATTTTAAGGCTTTCCGTGTCGGCACCTTTTACTTCAACGCGAACCCACAAGAATAGAATTTTTCTTAGCAGGCTAAATAGTAAAGAACTTAATCCGAAAAAATGACTCATAAACTAAGGGTCTCCGTTTAGTTCAATTATGTGCAGTACCGGGTTGCTCTACTACAAGCATTCAGCGTCTTAACTTCTGTATATGGGCTGAATCATGTAATCGAGTTGTCGAGCAGTATATGTTGGTGGGCTAGTTTATAGGCAAGCCTGCCTCAAGGCAAAATTCACTTGTTTGCTGTCGGCCATAAATCACAGCTCTGTGGCTGCTTTATCTCAAGTCTTTCACATATTTGTAACCGCAAGGTTAAATCTGTGGGGCAAAAGATTACTACCTTGAAAGCTTTGCTGAAAACACTTGAAATTAAAGAGTACGCTCTCTATATTTTCCTGCCGGGCCTTACGATCAGAGAAGACCCGTCGACTCGCATTGTAGAAGAGTCTGTCGTGAGTCAATATGTTAATCATAACAATATGAATCTAGAGTTAATTCAATTCAGAGTAAACCATGATACAAGTTTCCAATCTTACTAAAAATTTTGATGACTTCTGCGCTGTAAATAATATCAGCTTTACTGTCAAACCTGGTGAAGTCTTAGGGTTTCTAGGGCCAAATGGCGCAGGTAAATCAACAACAATGAAGATCCTGACAGGGTTTTTGGCAC
>NZ_LWGA01001195.1:0-1489 GCF_001635235.1 Oleiphilus sp. HI0117
TATCTTGCCTTGCAGGTTGCTTGTGCGTGACAAATTTCGGTCGTGATAGACTACCAACTCTCCATCTGAAGATAATTGAATGTCTAACTCGAAATCCAAACAGCCATTTGATTGAGCATGAATAAAGCCCGTTACAGTGTTTTCCGGCGCTTCGTTCCGAGCACCTCTATGTCCGATAATTATCATTTATGACGTCCGTTCTAAAACTAAGTGCTATATATTACTAGCTTCGTGTTTCGCTTTGATGAACAGGGTGTGAGGTATATAAATCAAATCACTGACCTTTCTGATCAGGTGCTCTTCATAACGATCAATATCGCTATCAGCGTAAGCAATTTTCCACATCGCAAGAATTAAGCGATATTTTGAGTCGCTATCAAACTTTTTATTTATAAGGTCGGTATGTTCCCAAAGCGAGGTGGCAGAGCGAGATAGTTCGCGCGCTTCACGGATTAAAGCGTCAGTGTCACTGATTGAAAGCTGAAACGCAGATGCACAATGCTCTTGAAGCACCAGCCACTCAGACTCGGTTTGTTTATGGTCCGCATTAATAACCTCAATTAATAATGCGGTAGCAACTGTAGAAATGTCAGTTTCAGATAGTGCTTGGTCTTGATTTGATTGTGTTATTTTGGCAATTAAACGCTGAATCATTCTGGGTGGTCTCTGAGCAAGCCTTCTAAGGCTACTTGGTCAATAGCAAATTTTCTGATGCCTTCAGCTAGTTTTTCAGTTGCCATTGGAGATTGGTTCATATTCCAGCGAAAGCTTGCTTGATCAGTTACTAAACCTTGTGTCGAAGTCGAATTTGGTACAATCAGCTTTCGTTCGAGGCTACCATTGTCACAAGATAGTTGTTTCAGTAGTTCCGGGCTAATGGTAAGCCGGTCACAGCCAGCTAGTTGCTCAATTTCATCAGTATTTCTAAAGCTTGCACCCATTACAACAGTGCTAAAGCCGTGTTGTTTATAATAATTATAAATTTCTGAAACCGAAATGACGCCAGGGTCTTCATGCGGAAGATATTGGTCTTTGTCGGTGTTTGCTTTATACCAGTCAAGTATGCGACCTACGAAGGGTGAAATTAAGAAGGCGCCAGACTCTGCAGCTGCTTTAGCTTGCACAAAGTCAAACAATAAGGTTAAGTTGCAATTGATGCCTTCTTTCTCCAGCTGCTCAGCCGCTTTAATTCCTTCCCATGTGGAGGCTATCTTGATAAGAATTCTACTCTTACTAACGCCGCTATCCTCATAAAGTTGAATCAAGGACTTAGCTTTGGCTACTGTGGCAGGGGTATCAAAGGAAAGGCGAGCATCTACTTCAGTGGAAACTCTGCCTGGAACGACTTTTGATATTTCGGTACCAATTGATACTGCTAGGTGGTCGCATGCCAAAGAAAGCTGCTCTTGGTCACTCTTGCCCTGGCTAGATCCATAGTTAATTGCGTTGTCAATTAAGGGGCGGTATTGAGGGAGGGGGGCAGCCTTAA
>NZ_LWGA01001196.1:0-3202 GCF_001635235.1 Oleiphilus sp. HI0117
GTCATGCCCACCAATACGTAAATAAGGGTGAATTTCCAGCCTAGTAGACTTAGCAGTAACAGTATGGCCACCTCGTTAATGAGTGGTGAGGTAAGCAAAAAGGACATAGTAATTCCTACGGGAATACCCGCTGAGGTGAAACCTAGGAATACGGGAATGCTGGAGCAGGAACAAAACGGCGTGATTGCGCCAAAACTCGAACCCATTAGGTAGCCAATCCCTCGATTTTTTTGTGCCAGGTAATCTCTGACTTGTTCAATGTTGAGGGAGGCGCGTATCAGTGCAATTAAGTAGATCATAACAACGAGCAGAACAAAGATTTTGCTAACATCTTCAACAAAAAAATGCAGGGCGTCACCGAGCTTGGTTTCCGGGCTCAAACCCAATATGTCAAAAACAAACCAGGCGGCAAGATCAGTAAATATCTGAAACATGTTTATCTACCCTCGTTGAAGAATATCAATTGCATGAAAGCACTCTATCTGGACGGGTTTTCATCGTTTCTAGTCGCCTGATGTTCATACTGAATTCTGAAATATTGGCGTCGCATGTTTGTGCTAAAACTGACTTAGCCCAAGATGGTAGACTAGGGTTTATCCTATAAAATACCCATTGCCCCATGCGCCGGTCTGTCAGAATGCCTGCTTTTTTGAGTAGTGCCAGGTGCCGGGAAACTTTAGGTTGCTCATACTCCAATGCTGCCATCAGTTCACAGACGCATAGCTCACCTTCATATTGAATCAGCATTAGGCATTTAAGCCTCAGCTCATCGCTCAGACTCTTGAATAATTGTAATGGCGATAGCTCGTTTGAATGTTGAGCATCAAGTATTGCTTGATTACTTTCGATTGCAGCAAAGCTATTAATTCGACGATTTATTTCAGTTAAGCTCATATGAAAACGTTCGATGTCGCTTAGGTCATCACCCTTAGATACCTTAGGGTCACTGAAGCTCCATTCTAATTTCTTCTCTTTTGCACCGAGTGATTTACATTCTTGAGTCGCCCTGTCACAAAGGGTAACTACGTAATCAAAATGTTGCCCGGCGAGTTCGTCAATATGCTTTGATTGATGAATGTTTTCGATACCGTGAGTTTTAAGAGCTGCCAAGGTTAGCGGGTGAACTGTTTCAGGGTTTGTGCCAGCACTAAACGCTTCGAATCGATTACCGTGATGGTAATTGAGTAGGGCTTCAGCCATTTGTGAGCGAGCTGAATTACCGGTGCATAGAAATAGTACGCGCTTCTTCATAATAGATATGATTCATCTTGATGATATATTTATATATGAATAAAAGTATATATGAAAAAACATATATTTAAAATTAGAAAAACTTGATTCGCGATTCGCCATATAAAAATGGTATTGATAACAGACTCAAACTGAGGTTGAGCCTAATCGGACATAGGAATAATATTAGTGTGTAGGGAAGCAGCCGGTTAAAGAAAGAGAGCGAGACCATTAGGGTTCGCTCATTACAGATTAGTGATAATTTAATTCCATCGTATACAGGCTATTGAGTATAGCTTGCTGATGATTAGGAGACTTTGAATTGATTGACTAGTTGTTCCAGTTCAATCGCGAATTCAGCTTGTTGCTCAGACAGTACGCGAGTGGTGCCAGCATTTTCTGTGTTGACTTCAGCGTGATCCTTAATGCCAACAATTTTCTCACTCATATCTTCAGCCACAGCACTTTGTTCTTCAGCGGCTGTCGCGATTTGGGTACTCATATTATTGATTTGATTGACCATATTGGTGACATTTTCCAATGAGTGGTTGGCGGTATTGGCTTGCTCTACAGTTTCATGGACCTTAGAGAGGCTTTCTTCCATCACACCCACCGCATTTTCAGCGTTTTCTTGAAGCTTATTAACGATGATGTCAATTTCTTCGGTTGATTCTTGGGTTTTACCTGCCAATGTTCTGACTTCATCTGCGACGACCGCAAAACCCCGGCCTTGTTCACCTGCTCTCGCGGCTTCAATGGCAGCATTAAGTGCTAGAAGGTTGGTTTGTTCAGCAATACCACGAATTACTTCCATAACTTTACTGACGTCTACGCAATCCTGTCTTAGTTCATCTAGTACGGTTTTTGTATTACTGGTTGTCTGCTCTAATGACTCGACGACATTGACGGCGGTATTAACAGTTTCTTTACTAGAGATTGTCTCGTCATAGGCTTCATTGGCGCTTTCAGAGGTGCTGACGATATTTTCGGCGACTTCTGAAATAGAAGCAGCCATTTCCGTCATAGCTGTAGCGACAAGTTCAATAAGAGCTTGTTGCTCGTCGAGGCTTCTTGAATTATCTTGGCTAGCGACTGTCAGTTCAGCAGAAGACTGGCTTGTTTGACTTGCAGCCTGGTGAATCTGCTCCAATACATGCTCAAAACTGCTTAGCATTTCATCGAAGTGTTGGGATAGCTCAGCGATTTCGTGTGAGCCACTTATGTTTGAGCGAATTGTCAGGTCCTTATCATGATTAATCTTTCGCATGACATGGGTTAGCCTTTGGATAGGAGCATTGATGGATCGGAATATGGCTAAATTAATAATAAGAATAATCACAGTCAGTACGCCGGTTATCATATAGAAGGTTGACTTACTTCGTGCTTTGGTTGCCTCTAACGAACTGTTCATCATGGCAGATAACGAAGTAAGCTGTTCCTCGCTTTGATGGATGGTAGCACGTAGCTGACCGAGCAAGCCTGTTTCGGGGCTTAATCCAAGTTCTTGTGTCTTAACCGTTAGCTTTCTAAAGTCATAAGCGTAAGCGTTCAGGTTTTTTCTGACCTGGTCTTTAATTTGCGAAGGTAGCGCTCTGCTATCCAAAGTAGACATTATTGCCGCCATATCAGTATTAAACTTATCGATGTATTTTGTGTCTAGTCGCAGCATAAAGTCTTTTTCTCGACGACGTAACATAAGTGTTTCCGCAAGCAGTTGGTAGTCTTTTAGCTCAGTAATAGCGGACTCAGCACTGTGTACTGATGCTCGAAGAGTACCGTAAAGCCCGGTTTTAGGTGTTAATCCTATTTCTTTTTGAGTTTTCGATATGGTTAAAAAAGTTTGATGATAGCTTTTTATTATGTCGCCTAATTTGGTGAGATTATCTTCAGTGTCAAACCCAAGTGAGTTGTTTAATACTTTTAGTTCGCTAATTTCTTTGTTTAGCTTTGCAACATTATCAGAGAATCGTGT
>NZ_LWGA01001197.1:0-280 GCF_001635235.1 Oleiphilus sp. HI0117
AGAGCCAGCATACTTGGCGCAGCATGTAGAGGAGTGCGACCAGCTAATTACAGCATTTATCCATGATGTGACTAGCAATCACCAAAACAATGATTTTTCTTGGGTTTCTACCCAAATTGAGTCTTTGGTGAAAAAACTAAATGACCTGAACTTCAAACTCGACCATCAGCTAATTGAGACCGACCAACGAGAAGATATTTGCGCCCTGATTAAACTAGTTGTACAAAGCGCTGGCCACGAGTATTCCGAAGATATCACTGAGCGATGGAGAACGTGGTAA
>NZ_LWGA01001198.1:0-664 GCF_001635235.1 Oleiphilus sp. HI0117
TCATCACTTCCAGAGGTATAATTCAGTCGCGGCCACAAATAGTTTGAGCAGTTGATTCAGCACGATTGGAGATTTGATAAGGGCGTTTAGTTTCTGAGCTTGTCATGTGCTTAATAATGACGTGAAAAATCTTGAAGTCAAATTGAGTGATACTAAATCGTGATTGGCTTATCTGGAAGGGCGGATTCGTTTAATAAAAAGGTTTGAATTATTAAGTAATTAAGATGCCATTAAAGTTAAACTAAGCAGACCAGCCTGTAAAACGCCTAAGTGCGTGTTTTATTATGGTTTACAATTCAGTCATTAGAATCCTTAAAATTGCAAAGAAGTCGGAGAGTTATGCACCTTAATGCAGTCTCAAAATTACGAGATGAGCAGAGTAAAAAGATACATCGGCCTTTTTCTGCTCGTGGTAGCAAGTTAGAAAGGTGCCCGTCATGCCTATTAGTTGAGCATCATTGCATCTGTGCAGAGCGACCCGTTGTTGAGGCTGCTTGTGCATTTTGTTTTATTCTCTATCAGGGGGAAGTATTTAAGCCCAGTAATACCGGACGCATCATCGCAGATCTTATCCCTGACAATTATGCTTTCCAGTGGCAACGTACCGAGCAGGAGGCTGCTTTGCGCGATCTATTGGAGAATCCAGATTACTTTCCTATCGTGG
>NZ_LWGA01001199.1:0-568 GCF_001635235.1 Oleiphilus sp. HI0117
ACACGGATGCTCCTAGACTTCATATACTGCATCCTGACTGGACCGGGATATTTATTTGATAATCTATTTAATGGTGGAGATAACGAACTGCTAGGAGCGTTAGCAGAGTTTGATCCTAGCCTTATTAGAAACCGACAGCTTGATTTGTTTGTACTTCATCGTTCACTTGAATTTGAAGATGCTGGATATAGATTATTTATTGAAGAAGTTAAGAGTAAGTATGGGGTGTCTAAGAGCCAGTCTCCACCGTCGATGATCAGGTTTTTCTACTTACTAAAATATACTTCTTTAGATAACAACTACCACTTTGCTTTCAAAAAGTCATTTAACGAAGAATCGCAGCTACTCTATCGCAACATTTGGGAAAAACACAAAAACTACGCTGGTAATAGTGAAGATAAAAAAGTTCTGCGTACTTTCTACGACGACGTTATTTTCGCTGCGATTAACAAGCATGCGAATAGGAATGCTCCTTATCTTTCAAAAGATGAATTCTATATATCTTCTCATGGCGGATGTGATCTAGCATCTGAAATGGAGCTCAGTGTTGTTTATAAGTCTATCGAAG
>NZ_LWGA01001200.1:0-2517 GCF_001635235.1 Oleiphilus sp. HI0117
AAGTGAACTCATACTTCGAGCTACTCAAGTTGGCAAGCATTCCCTTAATTGCGGGAATTGTTGGATTCATCACCAACTGGTTAGCCATTAAGCTTACTTTTTATCCGATCAAATTCTGGGGCATTCGGCCCATTTTTGGCTGGCAGGGAATTATTCCCTCAAAGGCTAGGAAGATGGCGGAAATCAGTGTTGATTCAACCTTGTCCAGAATTGGCTCAGTCTCTGATATTGTTGAGCAAATGAGCCCTGCTCTAATTGGCGAGCATATTCTCGAGTCACTTGCTCCTCGCACTGAAGAACTAGTTGATGAAATTATGCTTAAGCGCCATCGAACGCTTTGGCAAAATCTACCAAGACCCGTTAAAGAGCTGGTTTATGAGAGGGTAAAGAGTCAACTGCCGAGAATTATGCAGAATCTTGTCGAGGATATCGGGCCAAAGATAGAGTCATTGTTTGATCTTAAGCTGATGGTTATCGAGAAGCTGGAAGATGATAAAACGCTGCTGAATAAAATCTTTCTCGAATGCGGGGCTCAGGAGTTTCGCTTTATTATAAAAAGCGGCCTCTGGTTTGGCTTTTTGTTTGGGCTTCCCCAGTTAATACTTTGGTACTTCTTACCCTACCCGTGGATCTTGCCAGTATGCGGATTTTTGGTGGGGTGGGCGACTAACTGGGTGGCGTTGAATATGATTTTCCGGCCTGTTAAGCCCTTTAAGTTTTTAGGCCTGACAATACACGGTTTATTTTTAAAGCGGCAAGACTCTGTATCAGAGTCTTTTTGTAAAATCATTACTGAAGAAATCCTGACAGTTGATCAAATCGCCCAAGCCATGCTGAAAGGGCCGGAAGCAAAGCGTACAAGGGCTATTATTCAAAGACATTTTGAAAACATGGTAGATGATACGGTTGGTTTGATTAAGCCTTTTACTCAAGCCGCTATGGGGCCGAAAGGCTTTGCTGAACTCAAAGAAGATGCCGGATTGAAGGCAGTAGATTTGTCAAAAACTACGCTGCGTGACCCTTTGTTTAACCAGGAGAGGGCCAAGGTTGTACAGGATATCATGGCGCAACGAATGAAGGAGCTCCCTTCTGAAGAATTTCAGGATCTACTAAGGCCTTGTTTTCAGGAAGATGAGATAAAACTGATCATTATCGGTGGTATTCTTGGTGCCATGGCTGGCTTGGCTCAGCTTGCTTATATATTTGGTCAGAGTCTTTAAGTGACTATTTCCTCTGTTTCGGTAAAATAGCCGTCAAGTATTACCTAATCCAAGTTTTTTATAGTTTACGCAGTTAATGAATTATTCTTCGCTACAGTCTCTTTTTTACCAACTCAAGAACAATCGGGCTTTTGAGCTCTTTGTTATTTTTATCATTATTATTTCCGCCTTGGAAATTGGCGCAAAAACCTACGATTTGCCTGTGCAGGCCATAGCATTCACCAAAATGCTGGATCTGTTTATCACCCTGTTCTTTCTGGTTGAAATCGTTATTCGTTTTGTTGCTGAGCCAAATAAGCGGCACTTCTTTAAAAGCGGTTGGAACGTATTTGATACGCTGGTGGTGGTAATAAGTCTGATACCAATTGACGACTCTGAAATGGCATTGTTGGCTCGTTTGGTCAGAGTGTTCAGAGTTTTGAGGATGATATCGGTGATTCCTGAGTTGCGCATCTTGATTAACTCTTTAATCAAGGCCTTGCCACAGCTGGGCTATGTCATGCTTTTGATGTTTATCATCTTTTATATCTATGCTGCTGTCGGAAGCTTTTTATTCCAAACAATTAATCCTGACTTATGGGGAAATATTGCTATTTCCATGCTGACCTTGTTTAGGGTGATGACCTTTGAAGATTGGACTGATGTTCAATATGAAACGATGGAGGTGTACCCCTTCAGCTGGATATACTACTTATCGTTTATCTTTTTTACAGCCTTTGCATTTCTCAATATGGTAATTGGTATTGTCGTTAATGTGATGGAAGAAGAGCATGCTAAAGCGCGGCAAGAAAGTAAAAAGGATGAGCCAACTATTAGTGACCTTCAAGCTGAAATCTTAAGCATGAAACAGATGATTGTGGATCTTAAGAAAAACTAGAATAGCTGTGAATTTAGAACTAGACTTAATGACTATCGGTCACCTAGCTGGCTGATTGAATTAATTCGTAATTGAAGTTTGTGAGAGTGTAATGTCGGAAGGAAGTGAAGGCTTAAGTCGAAAGCAGGTTGAGTTTGCTAAGAGGGAGCAGGAAATTCTCAAAGCGGCGATCAGTTTGTTTGAGAACCCACATTGGGAAACTGTGACCGTTGAGCAGATTTCCAAAAAAGCAGAGATAGGCAAAGGGACCGTTTATAAGCATTTTACCTGTAAAGAAGAGATTTACGCTCAGATTTCAATCTCGTTTTTGCGTCGTATGCTGGCCTCTTACGAAGCGCTACCACCACATTCAGAAGCAATAGATATCATTCGTGAAATTATTCGCGCTTCCTTTGCGCAATTTCTTGATAATCCGGCTGA
>NZ_LWGA01001201.1:0-373 GCF_001635235.1 Oleiphilus sp. HI0117
ACTTAGCTAAGTAACTTAATATTCTTCATTAAGTTAAAGAAGTAAAAAGAATTAAATAAAAAAATATTATAGCTATATGTTATGGAGAGGTTTGTCGAATTGTTTACTTTTTATCCGCTTTGTAATTTGGCGTGTTTAAAAAATAGGCGGCCTCTTGCTTTTGTAACGTTTTGTATCTTAACGCTATTCCTTCTGGCCTCCTGTACCTCTCCATCAATATATCTAGATAAAAACTTTAACCCTCCAGTCTACTTTGGGCAGCATGTTGTACGTAAGGGAGATACCTTATATGCCATCGCATGGCGCTATGGCCGTGAGATGAAGGAGTTGGCGAGAGAGAATGGAATAAAGTCGCCCTATGTGATTGTGCCGG
>NZ_LWGA01001202.1:0-2767 GCF_001635235.1 Oleiphilus sp. HI0117
GTAACAGGTCCAGCGGTCTTCACCATGAAAAGGAATATCAGCACTCAGGTTCAGACTTTCACGATTTTGTTTTCGGTCTAAGGGAAAAAGTATCTCGGGTGAATAGCTTTGATCGTATTCAGTCCCTTTACCTAATTGGCTTTGATGAGCATCCGTCACTTTTTACTCCTAAGTTCTGAAAGTGAAAAAACTACGCTATGTACTGATTCTTATATATTAGCTTAGAGGCAAAATCATATTACGCTCTTATGCCTTTTCCGCGATTCAATAAGTAAAGCGCATAAGAAAAGCCTATTACGATAAATCCGCAAATCATCAAATATGAAATACCAATATCGACATCACTTACACCAAGAATACCATAGCGAAAAGCGTTAACCATATACAGTATAGGGTTAATTTGGGAGACCCCCTGCCAGAACTCAGGCAACAAACTGATACTATAAAAAACACCCCCCAAGTAAGTAAGTGGCGTCAATATAAACGTTGGCACTATCGATATGTCATCGAATTTTGTCGCATAAATCGCATTGATAAAACCGCCTATCGAGAACAGGATAGCCGTCAGAATAACAATGCTGGCCGTTACGGCGATATTTTCAACACGTAAATCGGTAAAACCCAGCGACAGTAGTGTCACGATCAGACCAACAGATATACCGCGACCAACACCGCCCATCACATAACCGGACAAGACTACCCAGTTAGGTACAGGTGAGACCAGAATTTCTTCAATGCTATGTTGAAACTTCATGCTAAAAAAAGAGGACACTACGTTAGCATAGGAGTTAGTAATCACTGACATCATGATTAAGCCGGGAACAATAAAGTCCATGTAGTCAAAACCGTCCATGTCACCAATTCTCGGGCCAATCAAGTTGCCAAAGATGACGAAGTACAAAGCCATCATTATCGCCGGTGGCAACAATGTTTGTACCCATATACGAGTAAAGCGACGAATCTCTTTGGTCACAATAGTCAAGAAAGCGACCCATACCTGATGCGCATTCATCTTACACTTCCTCCTGCGTTTTGGCGTTCTCAACCAAGTCCAAAAACAACTCTTCTAAGCGGTTTGCCTTGTTACGCATACTCCTGACCTGAATACTCAAACTGTCCAACTTGGAAAAAAGATCATTTATATTTTGCTCACTGCGCACATCAACTTCTAGCAGGCCCTCTTCGTTAAGTCTTGCCTCAAAGCCCTCTAGCAAAGGAACAGTGCTCATGGGTTTATCAAGTTCTAGCACAAAGGTTTCCAGATGCAATTGCTGTAATAAAGATTGCTTACTGGTATTTGTCAGAATTTTCCCTTGATCAATAATCGCAATGTTGCGGCATAGCGCTTCCGCCTCTTCCAGGTAGTGCGTCGTTAAGATAATTGTCGTACCCTGCTCATTGATTTCCTTTAGAAACTCCCACATTGAGCGTCGCAATTCGATATCTACACCCGCTGTGGGCTCATCAAGAATGAGCAATTTAGGCTTATGCACTAAAGCTCTGGCGATCATTAACCTTCTCTTCATACCCCCGGAGAGCATACGGGATGGTTCATTCCGTTTATCCCACAAGCCCAGTTTCTTCAGATAATGATCACAACTTTCCTCAGCTTCTGAAACGGGAATACCATAATAACCAGCCTGAGTAATAACGATATCACGGACCTTCTCGAACTGGTTGAAGTTAAACTCCTGAGGCACCACACCTAAACAGGTCTTTGCCTTAACCAACTGTTTATCGATGTCGTGGCCAAATATTTTGACCTCTCCAGAACTTTTATTAACCAAGGAAGAAACAATACCAAGTGTCGTTGATTTCCCCGCACCGTTAGGCCCCAATAAAGCGAAGAAGTCACCCTGCTCGACACTGACACTGACATTCTGCAAAGCGACATGACCATTACCATAAGTTTTGTTTAAGCCGCGAATCTCTAGAGCGTTTTGCATGATTTGTTTAGTGCCTGCTTGTAAGTAGAGAGGTAAAGTGGAGTGCTCTATCTTGGGGTTAGGCAAAGGAATTTCAAGTCACCAAGGAATGAATATCCGCTTATCTCGAAGAAAGGGTTCTGCATCCTATCGGTAATTTCGCAGGAAGACCTCTTCTCCCATATATTGAATCTGCTGATCAATCATTTTCTCAAAAGGCTTCAACAAAGTTTCGCTATCAATATTTTCATCCAATAGGGGCAGCACTTTTGCGACCGCTTCAATTGTTGATAATGAAAACTCATGTGTCGATTTGCGGATACGATAGCGACTTTTCCCGGCATTTAACAGGGCGAGTGTCGGCAAACTTTGCAGCCAAGTATTCACCAAAACCAGCTCCCGGGTATTCCTCCAGGTGCCATCGAGGATAACTAGCGAATCATATTGTTGTAGCGACTTTAAAAGCGGTGAAGCTAGATCGCTCAGATCTAATACAAGATGTTCTTCGTCATCAGATAGCGACTCAGGATACAACAGCAAAGGGCTGCAAGCGCCATGCTTTGCTAGCAAAGAGAAGCATTTTTCTCGGTCAAATCTTAGGCCGTTCAGCACCTCTACGCCAGATAACCCCTGCTGGATTAATGGCACAGTCGAAAGCGGCTTCTTTTGTTCGTCATCGTGCTGAAAAATAATCAGAGTTCTTGTGTTGCTCTGTTTGCTTATCGATGCACACAAGCAAACTTTTTCAGGCCTATTGCACCGTTGACAATACACTCTCGCCATCGCTTATCTTCTTTCAGCCAATAAAAAAGGCAGTGTGAATCATCAAACTGCCTTTTATC
>NZ_LWGA01001203.1:0-463 GCF_001635235.1 Oleiphilus sp. HI0117
TTTTGTTTTCAGATATTGAGGCAAGGACGGTATCGATTCCGTCCATGCTGGTGCCAGACATGACGCCTATATATAGTTTGTCTGCCATATCAGGGACTCTATCTGTACTTACTGATTAGAGGCGACTTGATAACTTTCTGAAAAGGTCTCGAGCTGTGCCAGGTATGAGTGTGTTGCTTTCTTAAAGCGAGCAAGCTCCTTTTTAGGGATAGGGCTCGCGTGTGGCAGTTTCACCTTTAGAGAGTTTTTGTGGACACCGTTAACTCTAAATTCATAATGAAGATGGGGCCCTGTTGAACGTCCTGTGCTACCGACATAGCCAATGATTTGGCCTTGCTTAACGCGCTTGCCCGAGCGGATGCCGCGTGCGTAGCCATTCATGTGAGCATAAAGAGTGGTGATGCTTTGTCCGTGTTGGATGATGACAGTTTTACCGTAACCACCTTTTCTGGCTGCATGAATA
>NZ_LWGA01001204.1:0-367 GCF_001635235.1 Oleiphilus sp. HI0117
AGCTCGCCGGTACTGAGTATCAGCAAAGATAAGACGCTCGAAGATGCCTGGCGTATTATGCAGAAGTATGAAATACATCACCTGGTCATTCTTGATGAGGAACAGAAATATTGCGGAATGCTATCTGATAAAAAGATCGTCCCTTTTCTAATGAGCCCACAGGGTGGTAACCTCGAGGAAATGCAGAAAAGCTCGCTAAACGCCTTCTGTCACGAATCGTTGTTATCAACCCACCCAGAAACTCAGGTAGAAGACTTAGCACCAGCTTTGTTGGAGTATGGCTTGGACGCGATAGCGGTATTCGAGAATCAACAGATTGTCGGGATCGTTACCCACCCCGATATATTGAAGACGATACTACTGAAGG
>NZ_LWGA01001205.1:0-467 GCF_001635235.1 Oleiphilus sp. HI0117
AGCATCATCACCTTCGCGCTCAAAATTCGCCAACATACCAATATTGATGCCAACGACGAGTGCTTTATCGCTAGTCAAATGCCTGCTGAATAATTCGTTCAGAGTATCAATAGCAGTCTTCTTAGGTTCGAAGCTGTGTGTAGCATCCAAGTGAAACTCGATAGTACTTTCATATTGATTCCGATAACGGGTCAGTATTTCTGATTTGCCATCTCCACTACTTCCACACAGAAAAACAATCTCATTAGATGCAATGCTCTCAAGCTTTGCTCTAAATGCCCGCTCAATATCTGTTTCTACAAACAAATAATCTGTTATTCTCTTCACTATAGGGTCAACAGGGTCACCCGAAGTTGTCACAGCATGTGGCGATGACTTGGAAAGGATACCAAGAGCGTCTCTTAACAACATATTAATACCTAATACTTAATTAGAATTCTTATCTAGTTTTGGATATCAACAAAATG
>NZ_LWGA01001206.1:0-416 GCF_001635235.1 Oleiphilus sp. HI0117
TGCCAGCGAAAGACAAACTACTGGTAACCATACGAAACGCCGTATAAAACAAAAGCACGCCACCGGATATCTTGAATGCATGAATACTAATCGCAAGCTTACTTAAAAGGAGTTCACCAAAATTGCCAAACAATACTAGTAGCATCGTGGAAATAAGACAGGCCTTGAAAGCGATCAACTTTCGACCTGAACCACTTTCAAGCAAAGAATGGAAAATTAAAGCCATTCCAATCGGATCGATGATCACAAATAGAGCAACCAACGCTCCAACATATACACTTATATCCATAAGAATCTCATAAAAGGACTTACTATCACTATAGTATTGAATCGTGCCAAGCGCGAAAGATACTTTCTCTAAAGCGAAAAGGCTTAATTTTTTTGTATGTGATAAATCAATCCCTATATATTTTATT
>NZ_LWGA01001207.1:0-18998 GCF_001635235.1 Oleiphilus sp. HI0117
TGGTCTCGCTGTTCAAGTAATAGTGTTTCGGTTTCTGGTAAAGTCATAGTTAGTGATCTCTTCGTCATTTAATAATTTACATAATAGATCCCGGCTAAAAAGAATGCCGGGATGACGAGGAAGGGTTTACTTCTTCTTGCCGGGTAAAATACCCATTAGCTTGCAGATAATGCCGAGCATGATTTCATCTGCACCGCCGCCAGTAGATACTAGGCGTACGTCACGCATGGCGCGAGATACTTCGTTGTCCCACATGTAACCCATGCCACCCCAATATTGTAAACAAGAATCGGTTACTTCTCGGCCCAAGCGGCCTGCTTTTAGCTTCGCCATAGAAGCAAGCTTGCTGACATCCTGCTTGTTGATATAACCTTCAACTGCCTGATAAGTCAGGGCTCGAAGGGCTTCGATTTCAGTTTGTAATTCTGCAAAGCGGAAGTGAATTACCTGATTATTAATCAGAGGCTGACCGAAGGTCTCTCGTTGCTTACAGTAATCGATAGTGCTGTTTACGCAGCGTTCCAGAGCTTTGATGATATTTGCCGCACCAAACATACGTTCTTCCTGGAATTGCATCATTTGCATCATGAAGCCCATTCCTTCGTTTCCGATACGGTAACGCTGCGGTACACGAACGTTGTCGAAGAATACTTGAGCTGTTTCAGAGGAGCGCATACCGAGCTTATCTAGTTTCGGTGCAACGGTAACGCCTGGTGTATTCATCGGTACAATGATCAGCGATTTATTGACGTGTACTTTGTCGTCAGAGGTATTCGCCAATAAGCATATAAAGTCAGCACTTGGCGAGTTAGTGATCCACATTTTTGTACCGTTGATGATGTAATCATCACCATCTTTTTTGGCAGTCGTTTTTAGGCCCGCGACATCTGACCCCGCACCAGGTTCAGAAACACCGATACAGCCAATCATGTCGCCGGTAATAGAAGGTGCTAAAAACTCTTTACGTAGGTCATCCGAGCCGAAGCGTGCTAGAGCAGGAGTGCACATATCTGTCTGTACCCCAATGGCTAGGGGTACGCCACCGCACTTAGCCAGCCCAAATTCTTCTGCAGCCACAATGCTATAGCTGTAATCGAGCCCCATGCCACCAAACTCAGTCGGTTTGCTAATACCTAAAAGGCCAAGCTCGCCAAGCTTTTTGAATACGTCTCGCATTGGAAATGTGCCAGCTTGCTCCCACTCTTCAACATGTGGGTTGATTTCATTTACGACGAAGTTCTTAACGGTACGACGGATTTCTTTGTGTTCTTGAGTAAATTGCATTGTTCTTGCTCTGTTCTTTAAATTATTTGTGAATATAGTCGGACTCAGCGTCATCGCCGCGCAAGCGGGGATCCATTGTCTAGTTTTATATTCAGTCTGTTCTTAGTATTCATCAACCTATGTGGCTTAGCTCTAAAACAATAGATTCCCGCCTACGCGGGAATGACCTGGTAGTTTTTGCTTTACATCTTATAGACGCGCTACGCCAAAAGAGCTGGGTCTTAGTTCACGCATATTGGCTTCCTCACAAATATCTAAGAGGAATGCCAACACCTTGCGCGTGTCGCGCGGATCGATTAATCCGTCATCCCATAGGCGAGCGGTGCCAAACAAGGCTGTTGAACCCTCGTCCAATTTATCTGCAGTCGCTTTCTCGATAACATCGAGCATGGCTGGATCAGCTTCTTTACCCATTTTTGCATGTTTTGCTTCTGTGACGATTCGCAATACCTTACCGGCCTGTGCGCCGCCCATAACGGCTGTTTTGCTGTTCGGCCAAGCGAAGATGAAGCGAGGGTCAAGACCTCGACCACACATGGCATAGTTACCCGCGCCATAGGAACCGCCAACGACGATAGTGAGCTTAGCTACAGTGGTATTTGCTACCGCTTGTAGCATTTTAGAACCATGCTTAATGACACCGTGTTGCTCTGAGTGCGTGCCAACCATAAAACCGGTGGTATTATGGAAGAACAATAAACTGGTGTTGGACTGTTCACATAGTTGGATGAACTGAGCCGCTTTGGCAGCGCCCTCGGGCGTGATCGGGCCATTGTTACCAATGATGCCGCAAGCATGACCTTGAATTTTCAAAAAGCCACAAACGGTTTGTTTGTCGAATTCTGGTTTGAAGTCAACAAAATCGGACGAGTCAGCAATACGGGCAATGATTTCGCGGACATCGTAGGGGTGCTTGCTGTCTGCTGGTACAACGCCAATTAGCTCTTCTGGGCCGAAAAGAGGTTCTTGCCACTCTTTAGATGGCTTAGCTGGAAGCTGCTCATTCCAAGGAACGCTCTTCATTAAGTCACGAATCATCCGAATGCCGTCGGCATCGTCTTCTGCGAGGAATTCAGCAGTACCGGCAACTTGCGCATGCATTTCTGCGCCGCCTAACTCTTCATCGCTTGCGATCTCTCCGGTAGCGGCTTTAAGTAGTGGAGGGCCAGCCAAGAACATTTTGGTTTTGTCTTTCACTACGACCGTGTAATCCGATAAGCCAGGCTGATAGGCGCCACCAGCCGTTGCGTTACCATGTACCACTGTGAATTGTGGAATACCTTGCGCTGACAAGCGTGCTTGATTTGCGAAGCCGCGAGCACCTTGCACAAATATGTCGGTTGCGTAGTTCAAGTTAGCGCCGCCGCTTTCTGCCAGTGTCACGATAGGCAGCTTATTCAGTTTGGCGATTTCCTGTAAACGTAGCGTCTTGTCTAGACCAGCAGGAGAAATCGTTCCGCCTTTGATGGCGCTGTTACTGGCGATGATCATGCTGCGAATGCCTGCAACATACCCAATGCCCGCGATAATGCCGCCACCGGCCATGGAACCATCTTTATCATCGTGCATCTTGTAGCCAGCGAGACTGCTCACTTCAAGGAAAGGAGCGCCACGATCCAACAGCATATTGATACGTTCACGCGGTAACAATTTACCGCGCTTTATGAACTTTTCCTTCGCTTGATTTTCTTTTTCTACGACTTTATTTTCAACGTTACGAAACTCGTTAATATAGCCTTGCATGGCTTCGGCATTTGCCTGGAACTCTTCAGACGAAGTTTCGATGCTTGTCTCTAATATACTCATTTAAGTATCCGTATTATTTTGATGCCATTCCCGAAATATTTAATCGGGTAGCATGTTTATTCATGCCCCGCTATCGTTATGGATTCCGGCTTAGACACTGCCGGAATGACGAGAGAGGGGGATTTATTCTTCTTCCTCTTGGAAAATTTTGGGAAGCTCTGCGCGATGGAAGCCATCATAAGACTCAGAGTTATTCGCTCTGGGTAGCGGTGCAACGCGGCCTCCTTGTGAGGCGGCACCATCAATACGAATACAGTCACCACTAATAAAATTTGCCCCTTCACTTAGCAAAAAGCAGATCACGGAGCTTATTTCCGCTTCGGTTCCCATACGTTTCAATGGAATAGCATCTTTTAAACCTAGAATCCAAGGCTTCATGGCTGGAGGATAAGTATCCATGCCGCTGGTGATCACCCAGCCCGGTGCGACAGCATTAACACGAACGCCTGACGCTGCCCATTCAACGGCAGCCGTTTGAGTGAAGTTCACCATGCCTGCGCGGGCTGCACCGGAGTGCCCCATGCCTGGCATACCACCCCACATATCAGCGACGATATTGACAATTGATCCGCCGTGCTTACTCATACTTTGCAGATACACTTCTTTAGCCATCAAGAAGCCGCCGGTTAGATTGGTGCGTACCACCGTTTCCCAACCTTTCTGGTTAATACCGGTAAGTGGGGCAGGGAACTGACCGCCTGCATTGTTCACTAAACCCGATATCACAGGGTGTTTCTTAACGATTTCATTAACCGTTTCTTTGACGATATCTTCTTCGCGAATATCGCAAGAAAAACCTTCAGCACTGCCACCATCTTCGATGATTTCAGCAACCACAGCATCCAGCTTTTCTTGCTTACGACCAATAATGATGACATGCGCGCCAAGCCCTGCTAGCTCATGAGCGGTACAACGGCCAATGCCGCTGCCGCCGCCCGTTACGATAAATACTTTGTCTTGGTATAGGTCATCTCTGAAGATTGATTGATAAGGGTGACTCATGATTTATCTTACCTACAGTTTATTGGCCAAGGCCTGAGGAACAGGGATGGCAGCTTGTAATAATTGTTGTGCGAAAGCTTTGCCTTGAGGGTCAATGCGCAAGCTAGCAACGCCACCTCCACCTAGGCTGTTTTCGAGTAAAAAGTTCACGGCATTGATGCCGGGAAGGTCCCAACGATTGACCTTGCCATGTTCTGGGTCAAGCGTATGTGACATGTATTCAGCAACGAAGTCTTCAGTTAAAGCTTCACGAATATAGGGCAGGTATTCCTCAGAGCGCGCGATGACACCGATATTGGAATGATTGCCCTTGTCGCCACTTCGAGCCCAAGCAAGTTTGATTAACGGAACGTAGCTATTACAGTTTTCGCCTAAAGTTGTTTTATTCTGAGTCGCTTCAGCTCCTACGAAAGACGTTTCGCTATCAATTGATACAGGAATGGACTCTTCACCGAGTTTGACGCTCACATCCAAGTCGGCTTTAGGCACAAGGCAGGAGAATAAACGGATCTTAGGCCATACCGTTGGCCGACCACCAACGATACCGGTGATGCCCGGCGCCATGCCTGTTGCAGCCTGTGCGATCTCTTTGGAAAATAAAACCAGAGACTTCTTATCAGGGCTAGCAACAGATATTTTTACCACGATCTCACGGCACTGGTCAGATGCGCCTTGTTCACCGTAAGTGGTTTCGGTGCCCAGTAACTCAATGCTTTTTTCCGAATAGGCCTTCAAGCCCTTAGCCTCGATCATATGGCTAGTCTTTTCAAGAATCGCTTCAGCCACGGCTTGGGCTTTCGCTTTTGCGTTGATTCCGGCTAACAAGAAGGTGACGGTGCACTTGAAACCGTCTCGCCAGGTTGCTGATACCTTGTATTGATCGCTCGGTGCTCGGCCTAGTGCGCCTGACACTTGGACGATATTGGCGCCGTCTTGCTTTAATCTGACTTGTGTAAAGTCGCAAGTAACGTCGGGTAATAGGTAAGCGTTAGGGTCACCGATCTCATAAACCAATTGCTCTGCAACGGTTGCTTCAGAAACTAAACCACCTGTATCTTTTGGCTTGGTGACAAAGAAGGAACTATCGTCCTTAATTTCAACAATAGGGAAGCCCATATCAGCAAAATCATCTTTAACGAGTTCCCAATCAGTGAAATTGCCACCGGTACAGTGGGCACCACATTCGATGATATGACCGGCCAAGCTGCCTTGTGCCAGTTTGTCGTAGTCATTCCAGGCCCAGCCAAACTCATGAACCATCGCACCCAACACGACGGCACTATCGACAACACGACCTGTGACAACGATATCAGCATCAGAATCTAGCGCGACGGCTATACCGGGCGCTCCTAAATAGGCATTCATGCTAACAAACATTGGTGGCATATCTGCACCGGTAAACATTTCTTTAACGCCTTGCTTGGCATAGTGAGACTTTTTCGGTAGTACGTTGTCGCCATCGACCATGGCAATTTTCAACTCAAGGCCCGTGGATTCAGCTACCTTTTCAAGTGCAGCGACACAGGCTTGCGGGTTAACGCCGCCAGCGTTGCTGATGATTTTGATGCCCTTGGTTTTTATTGTTTTAAGTAAGGGACCCATAGCGGTTTCGACAAAGTCCGAGGCGTAGCCGGCATTGGGGTCTTTCATTTTTTGTCCGGCCATAATAGACATAGTGATCTCGGCTAAATAATCAAAGACAAGGTAATCAATATTACCTTTCTCAACTAGCTGAGCTGCTGCGGTTTCTGTATCGCCCCAAAATGCTGAGGCGCAGCCAATGCGTATGCTGCTTCTTGCCATGATGTTTACCTGTTTCACTAATTAAACGTCTGTTGTTCTAATCATTTGGAACGCTATCACCAAGTCAACTTTACCAAGCAAGCGCTTGGTTTGTAAACCCTGTATTTTGCGTTATGATGTTTATCTGAAATAATGCTCAAGCAAGCACTTGGTCAAATAGCCCGAACTTCCTTGTGTGTAGGCTATTCTGTCTTTTTGTAATAGGTGTAAAAAATTATGAATGGTAAAGAGTTAATAAAAGAAGGTCTGATGACAGATCCAAAAAGTGCTAAAGGCAGATTACTAATTGAGGCTGCTAGACTATTTCGAGTGAAAGGCTATGAACGCACGACAGTGAGAGACCTTGCGGCGGCCGTGGGTATTCAATCAGGCAGTATTTTTCACCATTTCAAAACCAAAGAAGAGATACTTAAAGCAGTGATGGAAGAGGTGATTATCTATAATACGCACCTGATGCGTACCAAACTCGCTGCAGCAAGTTCGGCCAAAGAAGAAGTTCTTGCATTAATTACTTGTGAGATCGAAGCCATCACGGGTGTTACCGGGGATGCGATGTCTGTTCTAGTCTATGAATGGCGTAGCCTAAACGAAGGAAACCAAAGAGATATTCTTAAGCTTAGAGATGAATATGAGCAGCTATGGTTAGGTGCTTTAGATAAAGCTAAAGCAGAGGGGCAGATTAAGGCGGATACTTTTATTTTACGTCGTTTCTTAACTGGAGCATTAAGCTGGACGACTACCTGGTATAAGCGGGATGGAGAAATATCAATTGAAGATTTGGCTGAACAAGCACTGCTCTTGGCGATTAAGTAAGTAGAGGTGTAAAGTATAGCGTTACTTATTGAGAGCTGGTTTATTCGGCCAACATTAATGGCCAGCTACCAATGTTTGCCGGAAGGTTGCTGCCTCTAATGCAGAGGCAGCAAATCATGCTTAAACTCTTCTACGAGTAAAGCCAAGGCCTGCTAGTCCAAGACCAAGCAAAGCAAGAGTACCTGGCTCGGCTACTGACACAGAGTCGGCAGTATCACCACTGATACCCCAAGCATTAAGAGTACCTGTGTCGCCAGCTAATCTATCGAAGATGGTAAGTTGCCATACAGTGCTGAGTGACTCGCCATCAAATGCTGAAAGCAATTCAGTGCCCTGGAAGGTTCCTGGGCCAAAAGGCGCTGCGACAGTGCTTATATGAGTTCCTGCTTCGTCATCAAAAGTGACTTGAGCTAGGTTATCACCTGAGCCACCATACTGGTCGAATAGCTGCACTTCGGTACCTGTAAAAGTGTTTGTGATAAAGATATCTAGGTCTTGCATCCAAGTGTGTTCAATATCAATGTAAACATTTAGGTCTGCGATGGTTCCAGAGGCGCCAACTGTATTAAAGATAAAGCTGTAGGTGTTACCTGCTGTTCCGTCTTGAGGGATTCTTTCTGGAACGTCTATCGCGTCATAGCTAAATGGTACAGCGAATGCTGCTGATGAGCCGCATAGCATTGTAGCGACTAATGCTGGTTTTAGTTTTTTCATGTGTAAACTCCCTTAGAATAATTTTAGTGCGTTCTTGCACTCACTGAAGTAAGCGGGAATTATGCCGTTATTTATATATTCTATTAATGCTTGGTTGTTATAGTTTGTGCTTATAGATCGTTGATCTTTATGTGTAAAAAAAACTGACATGAGATGTTTTGTTTTTGTGGCTGCTATGACCCAGAAAATATTGCATCGCTTCTTGCTAACACCGGAGAGACTAGCTAAATGGTTTGCATGAGGGGCTTCTATGCTAGGTGTTGCTTAGGTTATGCGAGTGCTTGTAAGGCATTGAGCGGTTTACCCTGTAGGTTTAAACTGTTAGTCCAATTTCCTTCTTCAATGATTCCATAGCTCTAACTACCTGAGCATTTTCTTCCTGTATCGTAATAAACTCATCATCGTTAGATGAATCTTTTACATGGCTATGAACAATAGCGTCTTTATTTACGGGCTTTTCTTGTAACGGCGCATCAAAAAAGAAGTCATCGATATAATCATTTAGTAAATCTTTTTTGGCGATAGGTTTCGTTGCTTCATTCGAACTTAGGCTTTCATTTTCTACTGAAAATAATACTTCAGGTTCGGGAAGCGTTTTTAGAAAAGACTTTGGCTTGGATGCCTTGCCTGGCGCGGCAACTGTTCTTGAGTGCTTAGTTTGCTGGACGGAATCAGGGGTACTGGTTGCTGCTAGAGAGTTGTGACTGTAAGCCTCTTTGTATAAAGATCTAATCTTTAGAAACTTGATGCCGATTAATAATACAACTAGCGCTTCAAGGGTATGGATAATGGTGATAATCACAGTCAGCTCACTAAAGATAAAGTTTAGCCACGTCATTCGTTGTGGCAGAAAATGCTATGATTCTTACCTTAGTTCCTTTAAGAGCTCCCTTAAGAAATGCTTCCCTAGTAGCAGTATTTATAGCACTTATATTAACGTTATCTTTAACTGTCGTATAGTTTAATTTTGAGACCAGTTTGCCAAAAACAACTAGTGAACGCTATTGACAGCTTATCGCCGGGCTTGCGGTTCAATATAGGTAGTGTTGTTGAGAGTTAATGCACTCATTGGGTGCCTGGGATATACTGCAAGCAGTTTAAGAATATTACTTACCTTCAATAAGAGGCCTTATGTCGGAACAAGAAAATACTTCACAAATGCTGGTCGATATAAGTGGTGATCTACTCTATTCAGCGGGCAGTGCGAGTGAATTACAGTCACGTCTAGATATGCTTGTTGTTGCCTGGAATATGTCCTTGCTTTCTCGCGCTGATAGAGCGCTGAAAATGAAGCGTTTTATACGTAAACAGAAAGGCGCAGCCCCAAGTAAGGATGCATTAAAAAGCTTAGAGGGCGAGATAAAAAAGATTGTTAAGCGCAAGCTGGATTTGTATCCAGGCCTAGACACCGAGTTAGTGAGAGCCGAGGCGCTTATTCAGTCCCAGGATAGTTTTGAAATTAAAGTCTACTTCAAAGACAAGGAAGAAGAAGCGAAGCAAGAACAAGCAAAATATACGATTACTCGCTTAAATGAAGAAATGGCAACTCGAGAGCTCAGCGATCTAAGTAAGCTAGGAATCAAGTAAATATTTTAATGCCCAGTTGGAAGCAACCACATGCCCTGCTCAGGTTTAAGTGGGCTTCCTTTTTGCATTAGTTTGAAAGGTAGAGACTTGCTCCGCCCCTTGTCATTTTTACGTATAACAAAATGTAGGTGTGGGCCTGTGGAGTAACCCGTGTTCCCTGAGAGCGCCAAGATTTGACCTGCCTTAACTTTATCCCCAGCTTTCACTCGTATACTGCCCAAGAGTAAATGTGCATACACCGCATAAGTTCCATCATCGTGAAGAACTCTTACGACATTCGCTTTATCAATAAAAAAAGGGCTTGAAACGCCAGCTGAGGCGTAGTCATCTTTTGTCGAAATAACGACTCCACCGCGCGCTGCGCTAATCTGGGTTCCTACTGTCATACCAATATCGATTGCATATAGGCTTGGTTGCGAATTGTGGCTAAAGCGGCCCTTGAAGCTTTGCGTGACTTTCATTGGTTTAAAGTTTTTGAATGGTGGTAAGTAGTGGCTTTGTGTATGACGACTGTCAGGGGAGCCGATTACATAGTAGAAGCGATGTTCGCCAGAAAAAATGCGGGTCGGGCTTTGGTATACCGCTTCTTGTGAATTTTCTGGAATAAGCTTGCTTAGTTTATGCGTGCCAACACTTAAGAATATTTGAATTGGTGCAAAATAGGGGTTGTGAACTATAAAGTCAGTTCCATTGTCACTGTGTGAAAGCACGAGATGAGGTTTAAGCGTTTTCTTAGTTTTGCTGTGGTAGTTTATACTCTCAACTTTTGTTTGCTTGGAAACAGGTTTTTTATCGCTATAGTGCCACTTACCATCACTACCTTGATATTTGTATATCTGGGCGTGTGCGTTATGAACCGAGGACGTAAAGATCAGTGCGAACGTCAGCGCAACGGAACTTAGCTTTAGCATCGTTTTTCTATATCTTTCGCTAATTTCTGGGCCCGTTCCTTCCGTTCTTTTTCAGAGACCTTGACAGCTTGATTATTGTCATCGAGAAAAACAACACGACCTACAATCGTCTGTAAATAAGATCGTGCCCAATTACACCAATCGTCCTTTGTAGGTTGATCCTTTCGTTTACTCTGCCATTGTTCGAGTTTTTGCTGGCGTAATGCGTCCAGATCTTCTGCCTGGCGTTGAAGCTGCTCGGGTGAGCTGAGTTCACTGGTTATATTCATTTTGCTTGTGTCGATCTCGACTTCTTTTGCAGCAGAAGGCGCTCGAGCGTGATCACTGAAATGAACTTGCCCATTGGCGTCAGTCCAGCGAAAAACCTCAGCACTCACATTTGGTAACACCAGTACACAGAGCGTGATAAAAAATAGTAGTTTGGTCTGCACTTAAATACTCCCTTGTCTAGTATGCTTTTTTCATACTAACTTTTATAGTCCCTGATAAGGGAGCTATTCTAACAAAAGTAGCGGTTTATGCTAAAGGAATTGATAAGCGATTTAGGCCGAAGGTACTTGTGTTAGCTAGAGTGAATACTTCTCATTATAGAAATGCTTGAGCTACAGAGGTCTACAGGTTATGTTGTTTCATTAGGATAAAAATGCCGGAGAGATACATGATAAAAGGAACTTGTCTTTGCGAAGAGGTGCAGTATCAATATGATGCTGATATCCAAGAGGTTGCGATGTGCCACTGCCATCAGTGTAAAAAGGCTCAAGGAACGCCATTTGTTACTAACGCACCTATAGAGAGTCAATACTTCACCATTACGAGTGGCGCTGATCATTTGAAGACTTTCATGTCGAGCCCTAATAAAAAGCGCGTATTCTGTAGCAACTGCGGAAGTCCTTTATATAGTCAAAGAACCGATATGCCCGAAACAATAAGACTAAGGCTTGGAACTATCACTGAAGGGGAGTTCCCTGGGCCGCAATATGAGATCTTCTGTGAGTCCAAGTCAGAGTGGTTTGACGCCAAAGCCGAGCGTCCACGCTATGAGCAGCACAAAGTCTAAATGTTGGGAGCTTCGTATATATGGGAAAGTACTTTGTTATATATCCACTAAACTTCTAGCGATAGAATTTGTCACAATAATATAGCCGCGAATTACATCAGTGGCTCGGTCTGCTTATCCAGGGAAATAAACTATGAGGCATGTGAAAGTTGAGAGACGAGTGGCCGCACATTATTTGCTAGCAGCCATTGCTTTTATGCTATATGGCGGCCAAGTCTGCCCCTTATTGGAATCGATAACGGCAACTACCCTGGTTTTCCCCATACTCGTTGCTCTAGCTATTCGTTTGTTTAGTATTTCCTGGATAGATCGCAAACCACTTGACCGTCAGGTGTCTTTCCAATTCTTTCTAGATCTGAGCTTATTTATAGGCGCCGGTATCGCTCTGAATATTCACAATTTAGTGTTTCATGGCGCCCCTTTAGATAGTTTATTAAAGGTTGTGATGGGCACCTTAATACTCGGCGCGTTTGTGGCGCTGGATTTATCTTTAGGTAGAGAGAAAGATATTGCTCAATATCTCATTAAGCAGTCGATGGCATTGCAGTTAAGGGAGAACTTTCTTTCCTTTGGTAAGAAGTTCTCGGCGGCGGCAATTGTATTGGTATTCAGTATCTCGACGGTATTCTTTTTGGTTATTAATAAAGACCTAAGTTGGTTGGTCGATAGTAGCCGTTATTTGGATATAAATGATGCGCGCATTAGCATTCTCAAAGAGGTAGCCTTCGTCGCTGCTGTCCTCTTGGTATATAGTATTCGGATCATATATTCCTATGTGACAAACTTGAATATGTACCTTTATTACCAGAATCATACCTTGTTTGAGGTGATGAATGGTGACCTGGAACAGCGAGTGCCGGTAGTCAGTCATGATGAGTTTGGGCGTATGGCTGAGGGTACCAATGCGATGATTGCCAGTTTGCAGCAGCATAGGGACGAACTTCAATTGACTCGAGATGTGTCTGTGCTAGCGCTAGCTTCGCTTGCAGAAACCCGGGACAATGAAACCGGTGGCCATATTCTGAGAACTCAGCATTACGTCCGTGTGCTAGCGGAACATTTGAGTGCACATCCCGACTTCAAAGACTATCTGGATGCTGAGACGGTGGATCTTTTATATAAGTCGGCACCTTTGCATGATGTGGGTAAAGTAGGTATTCCAGATAGTATCTTGCTCAAGCCAGGCAAGCTAACAGATGAAGAGTTCATGATCATGAAAACGCATGCGCAATTGGGGGCAGACTCTTTAGCGGTTGCCGAAGCCCGCTTGGGAAGCAATTCTTTCTTGCGTTATGCACGAGAGATTGCCGCCTCTCATCATGAAAAATGGGATGGTAGCGGATATCCTCAAGGCTTAAAGGGTGATGCTATTCCACTGTCTGCGCGTTTAATGGCTTTGGCAGATGTCTACGATGCTTTGATTAGTAAACGTGTATACAAGCCAGCTTTTGATCATGACAAAGCTAAGTCAATTATCCTTGATGGTGAAGGGAGCCACTTCGACCCCAGAGTGGTGGCTGCTTTCATATCGTGTGAGGGCGAGTTTACGGAGATTGCAGCAGAATATAAGGATGACCATTAGCGATGATGTCTTTTACGGAAATTGAAGAAAGAGCCTATGCTCGTCACGGCGGGGCAATGCAAGTTAATGCCACGCTTAACTCCCCCTTATCCTCAGATGAAATTTTAGCGATATCTGATGACCGTTGGCTATCTGCCTTCTCAAAGATAGTCTTTCAGACAGGGTTTAACTGGAGTGTCATTGACAATAAATGGCCCGCCTTTGAAGAAGCCTTCGCTAACTTCAATTTGCGATATTGCGCGTCATTGTCTGATGAGGCGTTAGAAGAGAAAATGAAAGGCGGCAAGATTGTTAAGCATTGGGCAAAGGTTAGTTCAATTCGAGAAAATGCGATGTTCTTACTAGATCTTATAGAAGAGCACCGTTCTCTAGGTGAGTTTTTTGCATCCTGGAAAGCTGAAGATTTCACAGATAATATTCAGTTGCTAAAAGCGCGTGGAAATCGTTTGGGTGGACGGGTTGGTCAGATAGCTCTACGGCGACTAGGTGTAGATACCTTGGTTCTTTCAGCTGATGTTGTTGGAGCTCTAGCGCAAGCTGGTAGCATTAACAAGATGCCGAATTCAAAGAAAGCTTGGGCTTTGTTACAAGAAACGATTGATCAATGGCAGGCAGAAACAGCTTATTCCCTGAATAAAATTAGCCAGCTTTTAGGTTTGTCATACGGTGATATTTATGAGCGTTAAGCCTTCCTTTACTATTGAACTATCGGCTTAGTATTGCGTAGACTAGGCCAATAAAGCAGTGAAGTAGATCAACGAAGCTAGATGATAAGAACAAAAAAGGCTAAACATGGCATCCTCACCCTCTCCAAGCATCAGTATTAGTACAATTTCTGATGTCTATCATGTCTTACTTGATAGGGGAATGTCAGAGCAAGAGTTAGCGCAGCAATCAGGTATTAGTCGGAAAGATATTGAAAACCTTGATGCTCGTATTCCTATTTCTAAATTAAACAAGATTTGGGATATCGCCAAGGATTATACTCAGCAGGCTGAAATTGGTCTTTATGTAGGTGAAGAAATTGACCCGGCTCGCTTCAGTGTTGTTGCTCAGGCATCCTTTCAGTGTGAGACGCTTCGTGATGTGCTCCAGGTGTATGCGCGCTTTTTCAGTATTGTGAATGAGGCCGCTTGTCTAACCCTTAAAGAAGGCGATGAGTGGGCAACCCTAGAATTTAAAAGCTTGTCACCTGACTGTTATTGCATTTCCGAAATGGAGCGTATGGTGGTAACGGCCCTGGCACGATGTGATTATTTAACAGGTCGGAGAATCAAGGTTCAGTGCTTTAACTTTCAGCATGCCCAGCCTGAATATATAGCTAAGTATCAGGAAGTCTGTAAGGGCGAGCTTAAGTTCTCTCAAGAGCAGACTGGTATTGTGTTTAAGAAATCGGCGCTTGATTTGAAAGTGAAGCATGGCAACCCTTATTTGCTTAGTGTTTTAACCTCTTATGCTGAAAAGCTGCTTCGCAAGGTTGCTTCAAGCTCTGATATCAAAGATAAAGTCAGGCGTTTTATTCGGCGTCACTTGGCCGAAGATGCAGAACTGGACGTTGAGCGTGCTGCAAAGGCTCTCAATATGAGCCGTCATACGCTTTATCGAAAACTGAAAAAAGAGCAGGTATCCTTTCAGTCTTTGGTTGAGGAAGTTCGGCAGCGAGAAGCTGAGCGTTATTTGAAGGAAAACAAGGTTTCTATTAGTGAAGTTGCATTTTTGTTAGGGTTTTCTGAATTGAGTGCTTTTAGCCGGGCCTTTAAACGATGGACGGGCGAGTCTCCTGCAAAGTTTCGAGCAAAGAGTTTCAATGGGGTCAGACTCGATTGAAAATCAATCGAGTCTGACCCCATTGAAACTAAAATAGAGGGTTAACTGATGAAGTTATATGGCAAGGGTACATCACGTTCTTTTCGTTGTGTTTGGGCGGCTGAAGAGGCTGGTCTTGATTACGAATATATCTCGGTAGAATTTGGCAGCGCGGGCGAGAAAGGCACGAACAGTGAAGATTATCGTTCCATGAATGTTCAAGGTAAGGTGCCGACGCTTGCTGACGGTTCTGTTTCTGGTGGCCCCTTGGTATTAACTGAAAGTGCTGCGATTGTTAATTATCTTGGCGCTGTATCTGATAAGAACTTATGTCCACCTGCTTCGGATCCGGTACTTCGTGGTCATTATGACCAACTGATGTTCTTTATCTTGTCCGACTTGGAGCAGCCTTTGTGGACCAACGGCAAGCATCGTTTTGCCATTCCTAAAGAACACCGTGTCGCTGATGTACTGCCGACTACTTTTTGGGAGTTCGAAAAGGCACAAAAGGCACTGACGAAGCTGATCGGTGAGTCTCCGACTTTTGCCTTAGGCGATGCTTTTAGCATGGTTGATATTGCTTTAGCGCATACCCTAGCTTGGGCGGAAAGCTTTAAGTTTGAGTTATTGCCCGGTATGAAAGCCTATAAAGATGCCTTGTATGAGCGCGAAGCATGTCAGCAGGCACTTGTTAAAGTGAGTGCTGAATGATGTGCTTTAAATTGAGATATCAGCTATTAGCTTTAAGCTTGCTTGCGCTGAGTTCTTTTAGTTCTGCAGAGCTAAAAGAACTGGATGACCAATCACTAGAAGAACAAAAAGGCCAGGCCGGGATTACCATCGATATTGAGTACAAGTTGTCGATAGGTCAAATTCTCTACAAGTTTGGTGACTCAGGTAATGGCAAATCGCGTAAGCAGCAAGATTATAATATACCCGAGCCTCCTAGAATCGTGTATGTTTTGTCTGATGATAAATGACGTAAGTATGAACTGCAGAACTTTCACTCTTCTTTCTTTAGTTACTTCACTAGCTCATCAAAGCTGCTGATCAAGGCCTCCGGCTGATAACTGGAAAGATCTTCTCCTTGGTGGTAGCCATATTCAACACAGATAACAGCTACGCCAGCCGCTTTAGCGGCCTTAATATCACTCAGCGAGTCGCCCACCATGATTGACTCGCTGACATGACACCCCAAAGTATTCATGCAGTGCAGAAGCGGAGCCGGGTGAGGCTTTTTCTCTGGTAAAGAGTCACCACAAAGTATCAAGTCAAATTCAGGTAAGTCATGAGCCTTTAGGAGTGCCGGAGTGAATTGCTCTGGTTTGTTCGTAATTACTGCCAGGTAAGGGTAGTGCTCTCTTAGTTGTTTTAAGGTCTTACTGACGTGTGGGTAAAGTTTACTTTGTCGGCCACTGACGTCTTGGTAGTGATCTAAAAAGCTTTGATAGGCTTGTTGGAATAGCTCTCCATCTACTTTCTTGGGTATCATCTTATTGCTTAGAGCCCGCTTTACCAACATTGCAGCACCGTTGCCCACCCAGTGTCGAACCTTATCTTGTCCTGCTTTCTCTCGTTGTAGGTCGACCAGCATACAGTCGACAGCAAAGGCTAAGTCGGGTACCGAATCAATGAGGGTGCCATCCAGATCAAACATTATGAGCCGAGCCTGTTTGCTACAAACCTTTTCAATAAGTGTCACATGTAATCCTATTACTGTTAGTTTTCAGAATATTTTCTGATGATCTTATCGATTATTCTACATGGCAGCTCGAATCCTGTCGTGTCTTTGCATGCTATTGGGATTAAGGAGCAAATTTAATTGTTAAAGGAAGCTTTAGTGGTGTTTAAAAACAGGCTATTTGAATATGAGTTCAATATATTTTACTTTTTGTGACTATTGGTCATAAAATTTTCTTCCCTTCTAGTGTATGCTATCGATATTAACTCAAGGCCTTAGTTTACTGACGTTTTAAATGGCCATCCTTTATTGATTGATTAGCTTTTAAGTGAGGCATGATGAACCGCTCTTTAGTTTTTTCTATTGTTATGGCAATAGTCGCTACCCTGTGGATTCTATCGGGGAATTTTAAAGATGATGCCGAGCACCAAGGACAGGACGTTATTGCGGAATCATCTCAGCGCGATGAAGGTTTGTTCCGCGTGACCGTAAAGCAGTTTAAGGCACAGGAGCTCACACAGCGTATCGACTTGCAAGGTGAAATAGATGCCGATAGAAATGTTGATATTCGTGCTGAGACCGAAGGAGCTATTGCTAAATTGATCGCCAAGAAAGGTGATCGAATGACAGCCGGTCAACGTGTGCTCAATTTGGCGATGAATGATAGGCAGGCTCGCTTGGCAAGGGCTAAAGCGGATCTTAAGGTTGCAAGGGCCGAGTTGAAATCAAGCTTAAGTCTGAAGGAAAAGAATCTCTTATCCGAAAATCAGCTGCAACAAAATCAGGCGAATGTAATGGCGGCTGAAGCCGCGGTTAAAGAGGTTGAGCTGGAAATCGAACACACCCATATACTTAGCCCTTTTGCGGGTGTTTTAAATGACTTACACGTTGAGCAGGGTGACTACGTTGCTCCAGGCACTGTGTTGGCAACAATTGTCGACGATCAGGCGCTTATCATTAGTGCTGATGTTCCTCAGCAGCACGTTGCCAAATTAGCTTTGGGGCAAGTGGTTGAGGCAAAGTTACTCAATGGTACTGAGCTAAAGGGCAAGATCACTTATATATCGAGCATTGCTGATTTGGCGACACGCGCTTTCAGAATAGAGGCCTTGGCGCAGAATTCGTCTCAAGTAAAACGCTTTGGCCAAAGCGCTCGCGTTAGTATTTTGCTTGGCCAGCAAAAAGCCCACAAACTTTCTCCTTCATTATTAAGCCTTGATAGTCAGGGTGAACTGCAAATTAAAGGACTCGATGTTGAGGGGCGGGTAAAAGCATATCCGGTTGAACTCTTACGCAGCGAGAATGATGGTGTTTGGCTAGGCGGTTTACCCGAGGTGCTTGAGCTTATTACCGTCGGGCAAGGTTTTGTTTCGGTTGGTGAAAAGGTCAGCCCTGTTCGAGTTTCGGCAGAAGATAAGGCGTCAGGAGTAGATTCTTAATGAAAGAGTACTTTGGTACGGCACCAAAAACGCCAATCGACTGGGCGATAGAGCGTCGCCGTGCTGTGCTGTTGGTCTTGGTATTTTTACTAATATCCGGGATTTTTGCTTATCAGAGTATCCCAAAAGAGTCTGAGCCGGATATTGCCATTCCTATTGTTTACGTATCGATGTCGCATGAGGGTATTTCACCTGAAGATGCCGAGCGCCTACTTATTCGGCCAATGGAGAAAGAGCTTAAGTCGATAGAGGGTGTCAAAGAGATGAGCTCCGTTGCCTCCGAAGGGCATGCATCGGTGACGCTTGAATTTGATGCCGGTTTTGACAGTGATACGGCCTTGGATGACGTCCGTGAAAAGGTTGACCGTGCCAAATCAAAGCTACCTGCGAGTAGTGATGAACCTGAAGTTAATGAAGTAAACGTCGCTCTGTTTCCAGTTTTCAGCATGAGCTTGGCAGGCCCTATTCCTGAGCGGCAGTTATTGGCTATTGTGAGAGATCTAAGAGATGACTTGGAGGCGCTTCCTGGGGTGCTGGAAGTCGATATTGGCGGCGAGCGCGATGAAGTATTGGAAATTATTGTTGACCCGCTGGTACTGGAAACATACCAGATAAACTTTGAGACCGTGTTGAGCATTGTTAATCGTAATAACCAGTTGGTTGCTGCTGGCGCCATAGATAGTGGTTATGGTCGTCATGTCATTAAAGTGCCGGGTGTTATTGAGGATCTGGAAGATATTATGGCCCTGCCGATCAAAGTGGTTGGTGATAGGGTGGTGAGTTTTAGGGATGTTGCGACGGTAAGGCGCTCCTTTAAAGACCCGACAGGGTTTGCTCGTGTAAACGGGGAGTCTGCTTTGTCTTTAGAAGTTAAAAAGCGTGTCGGTTCAAACATTATCGAAGTGATTGAAAGCGTTAAGGCTATTGTTAAAGAAAAACGTCAATTTTGGCCTGCTGCGGTCAAGGAAACGTTTATTCTCGACAAGTCGGGCGAAATCAGAGATATGCTCCAAGATCTGCAAAACAACGTGTCGAGCGCGATTATTATGGTCATGATCGTCATTGTTGGAGCTTTGGGCTTACGTTCTTCATTCTTGGTGGGCATAGCTATTCCAGCATCCTTCCTTAGCAGTATTATGATTATTAATATGATGGGTTTGACCTTGAATATTGTGGTGCTGTTTAGCTTGATTCTGGTTGTCGGGATGTTGGTAGATGGAGCCATTGTTGTTGCCGAGTTAGCCTCACGAAATCAAAGTAAAGGGATGTCGGCAGCGAAAGCTTACGCAAGTGCATCAAAGCGGATGTCATGGCCGATCATCGCATCGACCGCGACAACGCTGGCTGTTTTTCTTCCCTTGATTGCTTGGCCGGGTGTTGTCGGCGAATTCATGAAGTTCTTACCCATTACGGTGATGATTTGTTTGATGGCATCGCTTGTTATGGCTCTGGTATTTTTGCCCGTTTTAGGCTCATGGTTAGGAGGGCAAACTAAGGCTAAAGGGAAGTTAGT
>NZ_LWGA01001208.1:0-15278 GCF_001635235.1 Oleiphilus sp. HI0117
TCTAAATATTTTCTGCGGGTATTCTTAGAGCTTTCGGCATGCTGAAAACGATATTTTCTTCACGGCCATCAGCCTCTTCAACTTCTTTAGCCCCCAACTCTACCAAACGATCGACAACTTTCTGCACGAGAACTTCGGGTGCAGACGCACCAGCCGTAACGGAAATTGCGTTTGCCGACTGCAACCATTCCGGTTGAATCTGTGAGTGATCATCAATCAAATAAGCAGGCGTTCCCATACGTTCAGCCAGCTCACGTAAGCGATTAGAGTTTGAACTGTTAGGTGAACCAACAACCAGCATCAAGTCAGTTGAGTCTGCCAAGCCCTTTACAGCATCCTGCCGGTTTTGAGTGGCATAGCAAATATCATCTTTACGCGGCCCCTGAATATTGGGGAACTTTCTACGCAAGGCATCAATCACTTTCGCGGCATCATCGACAGATAGCGTTGTTTGCGTGACATAAGCCAAAGCATCCGGCTTTTCTACAACTAAGCTTTCCACATCCTGTTCATCTTCCACTAAATAAATTTTGCCACCTGAAGAAGAGTCATACTGCCCCATCGTTCCTTCAACTTCAGGGTGTCCTTCGTGACCAATCAACACACATTCCATACCATCGCGACTGTATTTGGTCACCTCGATATGGACTTTAGTTACCAGTGGACAGGTCGCGTCGAAGACATTCAAATCACGCTCTTTTGCTTCGGCTTGAACCGCCTTGGATACGCCATGAGCACTGAAGATAACCAAGGAATCATCCGGTACTTCTTCCAGCTCATCGACAAAAATGGCACCACGTTGCTTTAAGTCATCGACCACAAAGCGGTTATGGACCACTTCGTGGCGCACATAGACGGGGGCACCAAAGACTTCGAGTGCACGATTAACAATCTCAATAGCACGATCAACACCCGCGCAAAAGCCACGAGGGTTCGCCAGTTTAATCTTCATTTACAAGGCCTCAACCGAGACAACTTGAACCTTAAACGACAAGGTCTGGCCCGCTAAAGGGTGGTTAAAATCAATGGTCACTTCATTTTCATCAAAGGCTTTAACCACGCCAGGCAACTCAGACTGGTTTGCGTCGGCAAAGGAGATCATTAAGCCTTCAGCTAATTCCATATCTTCCGGGAAGTCTGCTCGCTTCATGACTTGCTGATTGTTTGGGTTAGGCATGCCAAAAGCTTTCTCTGGTGGAACCTGCCATTCTCCTTCTTCGCCTTCACTCATCCCGTCTAAGAAGGATAAAAAACCATCGGGTAATTGACCATCACCATACTCAAAGCGTGCTGGGTTCTTATCAAAGGTAGAATCGATCACTGCGCCATCTTCCATACTTAACGAGAAGTGCAATGTAACCAGAGTATTTTCACCGACAACTAAAGACAAATTTTGTACCACTCAAATAACAAGGTGAGAGCCTGTGCTCTCACAAATACAAGGGACTATAAACCATCCTCAGAGTCTGGTTTATTGCCACGAAAAACATCTATGACCATCATTGCAGCACCAATAGAAATCGCCGTATCAGCGATATTAAAGGCAGGGAAATGATAGTTATTCCAATAGAAATGAAGAAAGTCGACAACATAACCTAAGGTCATACGGTCATATAAATTCCCTATCGCACCGCCTAATATCAAGGCGACCGAGCAGGCAACCCAAGGCTCTTCTCGTAAACCTCTTAGCCAGACAACTAACGCGGCACTGACACCGGTTGCCAAGATGACAAAGAACCAACGCTGCCAGCCTGACTCCGTTGCCAGAAAGCTAAACGCTGCACCGGTATTATGTAATAAGGTAAAGTTAAAAAAGCCATCAATCACCGGTACAGGTACCGCATACTCAAGATTCGTACTGGCATAAAATTTAGTGAGCAGGTCGACAACAATAATGACGGTGCTCAGTGATAGCCAGCGCAGCATATGGGCAAACAAGCTCACCTGCGCTGAATCATTCGCTGTATTGGTCATGTTTGCTTGGCTCATGCGAACTGTCGCTGTTCGCCAGCGCCATCAACATTATCAATACAACGGCCACATAAATCTTTATGCGTTTCATGCTGACCGACATCTTCACGGTGATGCCAGCAACGCTCACACTTCTGGTGTTCAGATGCTTTAACATTGATCAGTAAGCCTTCCATTTCGCTTGGTAGCGCACCTTCAGCAGCCGATAGTTCGCCAACTGTCGCCTCAGAGGTGATCAAGACAAAACGTAGCTCATCGCCCAAGGACTTAAGCACTTCGTACAAACCGCCTTCACAATACAAGCTCACTTCTGTTCCAAGAGAACCTTTGATCTTGCCCGCATTACGCTCTTCTTCGATACGCTTATTCACAGCCGTTTTCGCTTCTAGCACCGTTGCCCAGAACTCAGAACCTTGCTGGCTATCTGCATCCATCGCAAACAAACCTTCGTACCAGGAACAAAGCATTACGCTTGATGCACGTTCTTCACCCTTAGGCTTAGGCATAACCGCCCAGATTTCGTCTGCAGTAAAGCTTAGAACTGGCGCAATCCAGCGAGTCATCGCTTCAAGAATATGGTACATCGCTGTTTGGCATGAACGACGAGCTAGACTATCTGCCTGAGTGGTGTACTGTCGATCTTTGATGATATCCAGATAGAAACCACCTAAATCAACGCCGCAGAAGTGAACAATTTTCTGTGAAACACTAAGAAAACTATACTCGTCATAAGCTTCTTGCAATTCAGTTTGAAGCTCTAAGGCTTTATCAACCGCCCAACGATCTAGTGACATCATCTCTTCAGGCGCTACCAAGTCCTTCTCTGGCTCAAAACCATTGATATTAGACAACAGGAAGCGCGCAGTATTTCGAATACGACGATAAGATTCGGCAGCTCGCTTGAGGATCTCGTCAGAAACCGTCATTTCACCACTATAGTCTGTTGCCGCTACCCAGAAACGCAAGATATCAGCCCCTAGCTTGTTCATCACTTCTTGTGGCGAAACAACGTTACCCAAAGACTTGGACATCTTCTTGCCTTCACCATCAACGGTGAAGCCGTGTGTTAACACCTGCTTATAAGGTGCTGCATTATTAATCGCGATACCCGTCTTCAAAGAGGACTGGAACCAACCACGGTGTTGATCCGAGCCTTCCAAGTATAAATCGGCAGGGTACTGACCTAGCTCTTCGCGCTGCTTTAATACCGCGGCATGCGTCACGCCCGAGTCAAACCAAACATCTAAAGTGTCGGTTACTTTTGTGTAATTCTCAGCGTCATCACCTAATAATTCGCTCGCATCCAATTCGAACCAGGCATCAATACCCTTCTGTTCAATTTTCTCAGCTACTTTAGCGATCAAATTTTGTGTATCAGGATGAAGCTCTTGTGTCTCGTTATGAACAAACAAAGTAATCGGAACACCCCAAGTACGCTGGCGAGAGATACACCAATCAGGGCTTTGCTCCAACATTGCTTCGATACGATTCTGACCCCATTCAGGTACCCACTGAACACCTTTCACCGCTTCCAATGCAGCTTCTTTCAAACCGTTCTGGGTCATACTGACAAACCATTGCGGCGTCGCACGATAAATCAGCGGAGTCTTGGTTCTCCAACAATGCGGATAGCTATGTGTGAAGACCTTTTTCTTAAGCAGTGCGCCTTGGCTCTCTAGCTCTTCTAAAATCGCTGCATCAACCTTATAAACATGCTGGCCAGCAAACTTGTCGACATCAGAACGGAAAGTGCCACCGCCATCAACATAGTTGAGCGTGCCTAAACCGTACTTCTTACCTACATTGAAATCGTCTACACCATGATCGGGTGCTGTATGAACCGCACCGGTACCCGCGTCGGTAGTGACGTGGTCACCCAAAATAACGGGAACCTGACGATCTCGATAGAAAGGATGAATCAACGCTTGTTTCTCAAGCGCCTGGCCAATACAACGGCCTAAGACTTCAAAAGACTCCAAACCATAGCGCTCAGCATTATCATCAACTAAAGCATCAGCCATGATAAGTAGCTCAGTGCCATTACCCGCGTCAGCCTTAACCAAGGCATATTCTAATTCAGCGTTTAAAGATACCGCTTGGTTAGAAGGTAATGTCCATGGCGTGGTCGTCCAGATCACAACAGACATAGGCACATCTTGCGCATCAACAGAGAAAGCCTCGTAAACAGCAGTCTGGTCGGCGACATTAAAACGAACATCGATCGCTGTTGACTGCTTATCCTGATATTCAACTTCTGCTTCAGCTAATGCAGAACCACCGACAACACTCCAGTAAACCGGCTTAAAGCCTTTCTGCAAGTGGCCGTTTTCAATAATTTGTCCCAAGGCTCTGACAATATCGGCTTCAAACTTAAAGTCCATGGTTAGGTAAGGCTTATCCCAGTCACCCAGAACACCTAGACGAATAAAGTCTTCTTTCTGGCCTGCAACCTGCTTAGCCGCGTAGTCACGACAGGCCTGACGAAACTCAGGGTAGTCTATTTTTACGCCGGCCTTGCCTTTTTTCTTTTCGACATTGTGTTCAATCGGTAAGCCGTGGCAGTCCCAACCCGGAATGTAAGGTGCGTCATAACCACTGATTGTTTTCGCTTTGACAATAATATCTTTAAGAATCTTGTTAACCGCGTGACCAATATGAATACTACCGTTTGCATACGGAGGGCCATCATGAAGAATAAACTTCTCTGCTCCCGCCCGGGCGGTTCTGATTTGTTGATACAAATCCATATCCTGCCACTGCTTTAACATGCCAGGCTCTCGCTGAGCCAGATTGCCACGCATTGGAAACTTGGTTTCGGGAAGGTTTAAAGTATGCTTGTAATCACTCATATTATTGTCACATCAGGTTGTCAATATTGTCCTTAGATCACTAAGGCACTCAATAATTTTTTATCAAGATCGCGTTTATATCTTTCTAGCTGGCCAATTTTTTAAAATATTCCTTGGCCTGCTTAACATCTTTATCTATCTGTTCTTTCAGAGCGTCAATACCATTAAAACGCTGCTCATCACGTACTTTCTGATGAAAAACAACTCGAACATTTCGGCCATATATATCTCGATCAAAGCCGAACAGGTGTACTTCTAGAGAAGGCAAGTAATTCCCAACGGTTGGTTTAACCCCAACATTCGCTACACCTTGATAAGGGGTATTATCCTCACCGTTCAAATAAAGGCTTACGACATAGACACCTGAAAATGGTACTTTCGTTCTCTTTAAGGCTACATTCGCTGTCGGAAACCCTAATTGGCGTCCAAGTTTCTGGCCGTGGATAACCTTACCCATGAAACTATAAGGGCGCCCTAAAGCATTCTCAGCAGCACTAAAATTACTCTTGGCCAACAATTCTCTAATCAGCGTACTACTAACTCTAAGAGGTGATTCTTCACACTCAACTGTCTGAGTACTTTCAACGCTAAAACCAAAGCGCTTTCCCGCATCTTTCAAGAGCGCATAATCACCCGAGCGGTCGCCCCCAAACCTAAAGTCATCACCAATCACCAGGTGCTTAATACTCAGGTGATCCACCAAAACCTGCTGAATAAACTCTTCTGCACTAAGCTGACTCAAATGCGCATCAAATTTTAAGCAAAATACAAAGTCGATACCGTACTCGGATATCGCCTGATACTTCTCTCGAAAGCGCATTAAACGAACAGGCGCTTCATCGGCTTTAAAATACTCAAGAGGTTGAGGCTCGAAAATAATAACAACGGACCGTAAGTCTTGTGTTTTTGCCTCGGTAACTACTTGCTCTAGAATCGCTTGATGCCCAAGGTGCACACCATCAAAGTTGCCAATCGTTGCAACACATGCCGTATTAGGCGAACTTTTATTTGTGCTTAAGTGCTGACAAGCTGCTATCAGCCCGGGGTTATGCATCCCTCTTAATAATCGCATCGCCACAGCTTGTATAAGTTCCTAGTAAAAACATGCCACAAAATAGTCGCCGATTATACTTGCTCAGGAGGGGAAGATTCAATCAACTCAGACCACAGCTAGCTAATAGAAATGAAAAAAGCCACATTTCTTTGCAATCTAGGCAATTTACCGCCCGAATATTTAAGAAATGCAGCTTTCTATTTGCAGAATGAAAAGTAAGACTTATTCCCACCAACCTACTAGGTTCATATAAATTATTGTCGCTGGTGCAAGAATAAAGGTCAGAATACCAACGGTCTCATCGGTTGACTCTTCGTTATTCTCATTCACGCGAATACCGTTTTCCTTACCAGAAGTGTAATACTTACGCCCCTCACGGTAGGTAAAATATTTATCAGGATCTTCCATCTGATAGTTCCCTTCATTTTGGTAAGCAGGAACAAACTCGTCATCTTCTGCATAAGCCGACGCACTGGCAAATATCACCGAAAACAAAAAAGCTGACATCAACTTTACGACAACTGACTGTTTTAAACTTTTCATAAGACTCTCCTTCACTTTCACTCCCTACACCTAAACAAATTCAACGCAGATATCCTTCATTTACGTTTGTCCATTTATTGAGCAAATTTCAGTCAGACTATTAAATGATATCGAACACAAAAAATAAAGTGATTTAACAATCGATAACAATCTCAGTGTCTAAGTTGCGACACAGCTATCAATCAAATACGAAAAATTCTTAAGAAAATAACACTCAGCACACCAGCAAACACACCATAAACATGAACATCTGTCGCAACTGAACCACCAATTAGCTCTGCTACCTGCTCGCTAGCATCAGCAAAGTATTCGTAGACAACCTTAACCAATAAACCCAAAAACACTAGCACACGCAACCACAGTGGGTACAAGTGATCTTGATACAAAGCATAAACCAATAGACCGTATAAGCCTCCCGACAAGCCCACATAGACACTTAGACCCGGACTACAGAACCATATCATGACGCTAATAATAAGAAAGAAAGCGCAGAGCAAAGAAACAATACGCACCGCTCGCCCCAAGCCTGAAAAGGTAAACAACAAAACCCCAAGGAATAGAGCATTCAAACCGAGATGAAACCAACTCAGGTGATCAAAATGCCCCACCAGCAAGCGCCACCATTGCCCTTCAGCAATACGCTGCCGATCAAAGCTAAAATCAAACTGGCTATTTTCAAATAAAAAGGTGTCACTAAGCTCTATAGCAAACGAAGGAATAACAAATATGAGAAAAGTAATAGAAAGCTGCAATAAGTGCTTTCTAGAATCAGTATTTTCCATACCTAGAAGCAGACCTAAAGAGGTCTAAGGACAAGAGGGTTTAATAAATAAACCTGAACTTCTCTGGAATCCAGAGAAATGGGAAGTGAAAATGTTTTCCAAAAAGGCATTCGTCGACAAGAGTCTTTCTTCACCCTAAGCACAGACACGTCGCGCCCTTGCACTCTCATCCGAAAGTCTTCAGGCTTGGTGCAGCCATTGCTTTTTGCCTGGAAGGTGATCGCCTCGTTATCAAGAGACTGCAGCACTATCGGCTCCGGAACTTGATTTTCAGGGCCACCCGCTAACACACCCCCTGAAAGCATGAGCACACCAACAAACCGAACTAAAACCATACGTAACATCAATCTAACACTCAAATAAAGACTAAGGCGCAAGTTTTAAGAACCTACGACGATAAGTCAGCAATAGCAAACATAGACATATCAGTTGCCAAGCAATGGCGCCACCACTTGAATCAGACTTTTTATTGCTGTCACTTTCCTCTTGCTCTGCTTCAATTGCGGTAAAACTAATTGATGCAATTCGCGCATCGTCCCCCTCACCCAAACCAAGGCTAGCGCCTCGCTTTCTCGCCAACACCCACTCAACATAAGCGCCACCCTCAGGCAGCTCTATAACGACGTTCGAATAGCTACTTCCTACGACTAAATCTTGCTCAACACCGTCAACCACTTCAGTCGTTTGACGAACACCATCAATATAAACATCCAGATTCATCACATCAGAGCTTGATAGTAGCCAGTCAAAAGCAAGCGTTCCCGCCCGGGAAAAGCGTGAAGAGAAACGTGATATATCTTGCGTGTCTGGCATTTCCACCGCTAACTCACTATCCCCCACATTTCGCCATGTACTCGCTGACTCAAGGATAAAATCAATACCACTTCCAGCTATTTCCATATCGTTTTCCGGATATACTCTGGTAGATAAGCGATACCAATTAAATCCTTCATTTGTATATATTGCCGTCATGACAGCCGTTTTTTCACCATCCTGATCAAAGTCCAGCTTCAAATCCAACTCGCAGTTATCACCCAAATACAGCACGTCATTTGAACAACGATCACCGACAACCTGAAACCCGCTCACATCACCAGACCCAAATTGCATCCAGCTGATCTCAAAAGGCTGAACCAGATTACTAGTTAAATTCAAGGTATATTCATATGGAGACCCTACAGTCATTTCCCCCAGATATTGAGCATTCAACACAACATCAGACCACTCTTTAACTCCCTCAAAATCATCCAAATAAGAAGCTACACGAGTATAAACTCCCGGGTACTGTGCCTGCCCGCACCCTTCACCAAAGCTCGTAACACCAACCTGAACCCAGTCACGATTCTCATTCTGCCAAAGCAAAGGGCCACCACTATCTCCTTGGCAAGAGTCTAAACCACCAGCTTGAACACCCGCACATACCATGTCGTCAGTCACCTCATCACCAATCTCGGCATAATTATCCTGGCAAGTTTCATGATTCATTAGCGTTACATCTGCTTCTTGGAGAACATCCGGGTAAGTCGCGACACTATCGTCTGGGTCTATATCCCCCCAACCAATAACGCGCAAGGAATCGCCTTCAGCAATTTTGCGCATATCCGCCTCAGTAGCTAACGAGAGCACTGGCACATCACTCACAGTCTCGGCTAGCTGAAACAATAAATAATCGCCATTTTCAGCCTCATTATATTCTATGAGATTAACGGCTCGCGCATTGCTCTGCTCTGGCAAATCATACCCAGACGAGTTACTCAAATCATAAGCACCAATAACCGCAACAAGACTATCCAAAGCCTCCCCGGCGTAGCAGTGAGATGCCGTTAATACATAGTATTCATCCACCAAGGTTGCACCACAAAAGTGCTCACCAGTATATTTATTTTGTAATGACACCATCCAAGGGTAATCCCTAAACTCAGCGTCAACACCACCAATAATCCTATTTTCCGCGCGAGCCCAACCTGAAGAAACAACGAGCATTACAATCACCACACTCATGGCACGATAGGTTTTCGATATACCTGCAGCGTTTCGACGAAAGAAAAATAGCACTGCCAAAAACACTAGCGCTAGTGGGTGGAATGCTCCACCACTAGACTTTGAATTGCTAGGACTTGTATCCTCAACTACATCTGGGTTATCTGCTGTAAAATTAACCGACTTCAAATACAAGGTCTTGCCTTCATCCCCTAATGAACTTTCACTCGTAGAACGCCAAAGTTCTCCCCTAGCCATGCGCCACTCAACAGTATTGACCTGATCTTCAGGTAACACGATAGTCTCACGACCATAAGCCTCAGCCGGCTTATATTCACTAAGCTCTTCACCATTTATCCACAATGAGACATCCATTACACTCGTATCATCTACTTTCCAGTCAAAGCTCAATTGGCCGCTACCATCAACCTTACCAATCAACATCGTTTGCTCATATAGGGTGTAGTCTGACACTAATTCGGAAACAATATCTCCCTGTAAATCCCACTCATTCTGCTTCTCTATAAAGAAAAACACTCCCTCACCCACACTTGAGCTAAAATCAGCTTCCCCTATCACATTACCACTCAACTCAAACGAGTAGCTTTCCTCCTTACCCTCAACCCCTATCATCAAGGTAGCAAACTTGATACCAGGTGAAAGGAAGTTCATCCGAATATGGACCTCGCAACTCTCCCCCGGAGCTAACTCAGAGCCCTGGCAATCAGGCAAAGCACTATCTTCCGTGCTGGTAATCGATAGCTCGGAAGGTGTATATTTTACCGTCCCTACACCACATTCATTGGTTTCAATCTCATCAACCTGAAGCTCAACACTATCAATTACAAAGCTATCAGCAGCACTATTTGTAAAACTTAAAGAAAAACCATTAACCTCTTTTATTCTGTATTTTAAAGACTCATCCGAGCCACCACTACATACAGGGTTCTCACCATCCTCCAATATACTTGAAGTAACATTTTCAGGCAGAGAAAGCTTGTCTGGGGTCAAATCGACAGGGTTTATAATATTGTCCACCCACTCTTTAAACGCTGAAACCCGGGTAAAAACATCTGGATAATCCAGACTTCCACAAACAGAAGGAGCTATGCTTGCCACGCCGGCTTGAAACCATTCACCACCTGTTTGAAATAATAAAGGGCCGCCACTATCTTTTTCGCATAGACCTTGAAGCCCATCATCTGTCTCTTCGATATAACCTGCACAAATATGTTTACCATCAATAGCATTACCATATATTGGTAAAAAGTCAGCTCCCAACGACGTTTCTAAATCGCCATTCAGGAAGGCTTTATTGCATTCGGTCTGGTTGAACAACGGTACATTCACTTCATGCAATACGCTTGGAAAGTCTTCGTTTATTGTGTCTTCACCGCCCCCACTAGAAATAAGATTGGGGTTGCCATCACGATCCCCCCATCCAACAATTGTTAGCAAATGACCTGCTTCGACACCTTCAAACATGGCTGAGCTAACTAATTCAAGAGGTGGATAAACACTCACATCAACCGCATCGGCCAACTCAAGCAACATCAAATCTCGACCTGACTCCACGCGACTAATCACCCCAATACGCCGCTCAGTTTCTTCAATTCGTGAGATATCATAATCTCCAACATAGACGGAAATTGCTTCAGCAGGCTCTTCATAGAAACAACGCGAAGCAGACATCACCCAACGTTCATGAATCAAGGTACCGCCACATTCATGCTCGCCAGTTGCCGAATTTCGGAGCGATACCATCCAAGGGTAATCACTCTCTACCTCAACTTCGTCGCCACCGACTATACGATTAGCTGAGAGAGCAGAGCTACTCGCAACACAAGCAAGCATGGCAAATAACATCACCCGAACAATACCGACATTGCGCCTAGCAACTAAAGCCTGACCACACATTGAAAGAAACATACCCTTAGCCATCCTGACCTCTATGGAACTCATAATCTTTATATATTGAACTGGACCTGTACTGCACAAGTAAAACGCTGAGAGATATAAAACAACTAAAATCATGCATCAGGAACACAGCAAAAAACTCCTCGAATTTTATCAGTCTTTTATAGCCAGCCCTATTGATTATAAAAACACTGTACAACTGCATTTAAATTTTGTGACGCTATAAACCTTTCTTATGGGAAGTTTCTACGAAATTTACCTTTTTCCAAAAACATTTACACAAGCTCTATAGATCAAGCCAGATCAAATCTAATCAAACTGCTGAGCATATGAGTCAATCGAAGCGTAAGGTTCAAGCACACCTTTTTGATTCATAGATAATATTTGATAAGGGTTAAACTTGTCTTGGTATTCCATACCCGGACTACCCAAGGGCATTGCAGGAACAATCAAACCAACTGAGCCAGCAGGTGGGTTTGATAAAAATTGTTTAATAAACTTCGCTGGAACATGTCCTTCGAACACGAAACCCTCTGACGACACAGCAGTATGACAGGAGCGAGCATTAGCAGGCAGCTGATAGAAATCTTTTATATGCGCCACCGAATCCTGGTTCACAACTATGGCCCACAAACCGCCCTGTTGAATATGATCCACCCACTCAGAACAACAAGAGCAACTCTTTGTTTTATAAACAGTCAAAGTTCTATCTGCTGCGCTCGATTCAGTACTAGACGAATCCTCTGATTGACCGCATGCACTCAAGATACCAAACGCCAGCATCATACTCAGTATCATAAAGCGCCGAACTAGCGAAACAGATCTCTCTCTATCTATTTGCATATCGCAATTACCTCACCCTTTTAATCTAGCTGCTATAGTTAAATTCTGAATAAAAAGATCGACCTATCAATAAAGGAATTCTTTCATGGTCAAATTTGTCCGTACGCCTGATGAACGCTTTAAAAACCTGCCGAACTATAGCTTTTCTGCTCACTATACCGACGTCGGTGGTTTGAGAATGCATTATATAGACGAAGGCCCGGGAAGTGCCGACCCAATACTCATGTTACATGGTGAACCCAGCTGGTCATACCTTTACCGCCACATGATCCCTATTTGCACTGCTGCGGGGCATCGAGTCATCGCTCCCGACTTAATTGGCTTTGGCAAGTCAGATAAGCCTGTCAATATTGAAGACTACTCCTATCAAAGCCATATGGACTGGCTCCTATCCTTAATCAACGCGCTTGATTTAAACAATATTACACTGGTCTGCCAAGACTGGGGTTCATTGCTCGGCCTTCGACTCGCGGCAGAAAATGAAGAGCGCTTCAAAGCAATTGTAGTCGGTAATGGCATGCTACCAACAGGTGAAGAAGACGTACCTTCCGCTTTTAAGATATGGAAAGCTTTTGCGCTTAATAGCCCCTGGTTCCCTATTGCAAAAATCGTAGAGATGGGGAGTTTTAAATCTTTTAGCAAAGACGAGCAGCGCGCTTACGATGCACCCTTTCCATCCAAGCAGTTCAAAGCAGGCACTCGGGCTTTTCCGGCTTTAGTACCAACAAGCCCGGACAACCCGGCAAGCAAAGCGAACAAGGCAGCGTGGGCGGTATTAGAAAAATGGCAAAAGCCTTTCGTTACCGCATTCAGCAATGGAGACCCTATAACACGAGGCGGTGATAAGTATATGCGTAAGAAGATTCCTGGTGCAAAGGGAATGAAACACGTAAAACTTAAAGGCGGCCACTTTCTTCAAGAAGATTCAGGAGCCGAATTTGCGCAAGTCGTCAATAACCTACTAACAGAGATAGATCATCATATAATCCCAGCCTCATAGAGAGTTTTTCTTAGGCAATAAAAAACCCGACTAAAAAGTCGGGTCAAAATCACAACAAATACTTCAAAGAAAAATAATGAAACCTATTCCGGGTCAGAGGGCCTGAATCACTTCCCCGTACTTCAATGTTTGTAGAATACGACATTAAAAACGTGATGTATGTATCACTTTTCTTTCATTATGTAACAATTGTTTTCAAGCTCTCAGTCATTCGCGCAAGGCAAGACCGCCTCAAAGATGCTCCCCACCTGAGCATTCGAACGGTATTTGATTTCACCCTTATGGAGTTTCATGATTCGCTGACAGATTGACAAGCCCAAGCCTGTACTTCGCTCTCCAGCTGTTGGCTTGGTTGATATATTGCAGAATGGCTTGAACAATAAGTGCTGCTCGGCCTTTGGTATTCCACCAGCCTCATCAATCACTTCGATACGCACCTTTTTATGATTACTCGATAAACGAACATCAATTTTCCCACCAACTGGCGAGTATTTAATTGCATTGGAAATCAGGTTATAGGCAACTTCTTTAATTCGCATGCTATCTGCTTCAACCCATACGGCTTCGACTGGCAATTCCAAGTTAAGTTTTTGCTGCTTATCATTCGCCAGGAGCTGGGCATCAGCAACAGCTTTATCCAATAGGGAACAAAGGTTTTCCCGATCTATATCGATTGAGATATTAGCATCCTCAATCGAACTCACATCAAGCAATCTATCCAGCAACTCCTCCATACTCTCTGCAGCTTCGATAACTAAACCCAGCAACATTTCCGGGTGCTCTCCGGATATCTCCCTTTTCAACATACTCGCAGCTGAAGATACAACACCCAAAGGGCCACGAATATCGTGAGCCGCCATACCAAGCAACTCATTCTTCTGCTGGTTCAAACTACTCAACTCAGAGAACTGATCCAGAAGCTGGGCATTGGCGTTGACTCGACTGCATACTTGCTCTTGCTGGAAAGGTTTTAATAGAAAGTCATTCCCACCATGCTTCATAAATTGCGCTATTTGGTCTGATGATGCCTTTCCTGACACACCAATAATAGCCATCTGACTCATATCAAAGCGTGAACGCAAAGCACCCAGCAACTCAAATCCATCCATGCCATTCATAATCAAGTCGACAAGAATAATTTTGTATTGATAACCCTGGTCGAGCAAATCCAGCGCCTTTTCAGCCGACCCCACAGAGGTAACACTAAAACACTGCTTCTCGAGCAATGCACTCATAAAATCTCTGGATGACGGTGCATCATCAACGACCAGAACCTCCATACTCCGATTGGCAGACATTCGATTAATCACCTGCACAACGTAACTGATATCCTGCTGCCCGTTCTTCAACACATAATCGGATACGCCCAAGGATAAAACCATCTCACGTAGATTTGGACTAAAGTTGCCGGTAAAAGCGATACATGGAATACTCTTTTCTGCCACTAGCTTTGCAGCAGCGCCATCACTTTCATCGGGCAGGTTCAAGTCTGTGATCGCAACAAATATTTCTTCTTGATGCAGCTCCACTAACTGAACCGCTTCAGAATAATTAAGCGCGACCAGCACTTGATAACTACCTTCTTGTCTCAGCGCCGCCTCTACACTCAATGCAAACGCTTTGCTATCCTCAACAATCAAAACAGTATTTTTCATCAAACAACCCAACAAGTGAATCTTAGTTCTATTCTATTCACCCTAAATTAAAAAAAGAGATCAAGAACAAGACCCCTTAATTACCTCCAGGTAATTATTAAGCACATAGCTATTTAATATAGTAGAGTTCGTATTGTTTTCACGATTAAAATACTCACAGAGCCATTAATTAAGCGATCTTTTATATGAATTTTCTAAAATTAGTCAGCGCCTTCTGCTTATTATTGCTGGCGACAGCCCATGCAAAAGACGCCATTGCGACCGATACGAAGCTATCAGAACAACTAATTTCATCTTGGATGAAGTCTCAAGACGCCCTGGAAGACTGGGGTAAGAAGCACCAAGCCCAACTGGAAGCAAAGACTAAGGATGAAACCGAAGTCGAAGATCCAAGTAAGATGACACCTGAAAGCATGATATCCCCCCTGAAAGCAGCGGGCTTATATTCAAGCGCCAATCAGCTTGTTCAGTCTCAAGGTTTCTCTAGTATCGATGAGTGGGCCGCGATCACCTTAAGAATTACCAAAGCGGCTGCCGCTATTGAATTTGAGGCGAACCCGGAAATGATGGACACCAGCCGACTTGAAGCCTTAAGGAATTCGAGTGACATCAGCCCGGAGCACAAACAAGTGTTAAGCAATGCTATTGAGAAAAACCAAGCCATGGTGAAACAGATACTGTCGA
>NZ_LWGA01001209.1:0-382 GCF_001635235.1 Oleiphilus sp. HI0117
CAATTAATCGTCATCCTCACAGCGCTCTTCCATTCGCTTTAGCTTCTTCGATACCATCGCTTTAAGCTCGGCTTTCTGCTCCTCATTTAACACCGCGTGTACTTGCTGGCGAACACTCGCCATATTAAGGATACGAGCCTTAACTTTCTCAGCAGCACTTGTCGCCTGCTCTTCTGCTTGCTTCATATAATCGGCAGCGTCCGGGTCCAAAGACATCATGGCACGCATTTTCGGGAAGCCTTTTCTTTCCTTTCTGAGCTCTTTCATGGGAGCCAGAATTTCCTCAACCTGCACCTCTTGCTCTTCGCTTAAGTCAAGGCGCTTGAGCATTCTTTCCATTTTGTGGTTCATGCCATGCTCTTTATAGTGCGGCCCTGCTGTC
>NZ_LWGA01001210.1:0-491 GCF_001635235.1 Oleiphilus sp. HI0117
TGCTTATTGTCTAAGGTATTGAGTGCCTCGTCATAACGGCCTTGTTCCCATGCGGACAAGCTGGCTTCCAACTCTGCACTTTGTTCGACCTTCGCCGAAAAGTACTGCCAACATTTCAACAAAACGATAGACAGGGATATTACCGAAAGGGCAAGAAGAATCCAGACGACTGGGCCACCGATATTCAATAGTTCAATCAGAGGGTCAAGCATATTAGCGTTCAAGTTACTTGCTTGGTTGGGAGTAATTTCGGCTTGCATGTGGGGGGATTCCAAATAAATCATTATTAATAATGCAAATGATAATGATTATCATGAAGCATTGCAATAGAGGTGTTATGACGGGAGAATTATCTGCTGAGGAGCCCCTCGTTGGTCGGCAGGGGGCTCCATGCCCAAATATCAAAAGTTGAATTGTTGTAGTGTTTGTTTAGAATGCTGGCATGACTAAACCCTTGCGTGCTTTATTTCACTACTTCCTGGCCCTTACGA
>NZ_LWGA01001211.1:0-258 GCF_001635235.1 Oleiphilus sp. HI0117
TTTATTCTTCATGGAGCCGACCATGCCAAGAGAAGTCCCTCAAAAAATACTATAAGAGGAATCGTCTTTCTATTTGCTCCTAACTTCAATAAAGCATACCCCCCTGAGATTCCTAATGCAGTTACCAAGTTATTAGTGTTGAAATCCTGATAACTGTCAGCATGTCTCATAGAGTGTACCCAAAAACCGAAATTGACAGCTGCAAGTACCGCCAGTGCAATTGGCCCGAATGCCAATCCACCACTAAAGAAGATTGGA
>NZ_LWGA01001212.1:0-289 GCF_001635235.1 Oleiphilus sp. HI0117
AGATAAAACGGTTTTAGTTGTCGATATCGGTGGTGGAACGAGCGACTGTGCCATGGTTAGAATGGGGCCTTCTTACCGAGATAAGAGCGATCGATCAAAAGATTTTCTAGGGCATAGCGGTGAGCGAGTAGGGGGGAACGATCTTGATATTCAGCTGGCAGGAAAGCACCTCATGCCACTTCTGGGCATGTTGTCAAAAACCAAAAGCGGTCTTCCTGTTCCCACCCAGCTTTTCTGGGACGCAGTGAGCACTAACGATGTATCGGCTCAGACACGGTTTAATGAACTT
>NZ_LWGA01001213.1:0-403 GCF_001635235.1 Oleiphilus sp. HI0117
CTTTAGTGTTGATTTTACGCAAGAATTCGAGCAACGAATATCTATAAAATGATTAGAACTACTAAATGCCGCTTTAGTTATCCCGCTGTGACTAAACCGGCATTTATATCTTTCTTTAGTTTTAGCTAATCAACGCCTCAGTTAAAGAGTTTTATCGTTTATCAAGAGTATTTCTATAAGCTCATTTCTCCCCAAAAAAACAGATCATACTCCAAAATTTAAAGCTGTCTTCTCCATATACTCACCACCCTATTAGCTCACTAGTACATACTGGCAGTAGATAAACAAAAAATTTCACTTTATTAGTAATTAATTTTTAGCGGCAATATCAGCATTTGAAATATCAACAATCATTGTAAGAGATATTATCAGCATCAGAACGAGACACAAAAATATCAACACC
>NZ_LWGA01001214.1:0-891 GCF_001635235.1 Oleiphilus sp. HI0117
GCTGCACTTTTCTTAATTTCAGTGATTAGATCTAGGTCGACATCAACATCTATTCGGCGCGCATTGAAGGTTCTATTCTTGGGGCGGTCTTTATCTAATATAAGCTCGTAATCGGGAATTCTTTTTGAAAATTTATCTAGCCAATATTGTTTGTCCTCGTTCTCTGAAGATTGACCAGCAAAATCAACAAAAGAGTATGCTTCTTCTAAATCAGCCGAATTTCCCTTTACGGTGCTATTGTAAAAGGCTGACAAATCTGCGATCACGATGCCAAGAGACCAGCCATCACAAATAATATGATGAGCAGTGAATATCAGGTAGTGACAGGTATCCGACTCTTTCAGTAAGCGAACTCTGAATAAAGGGCCATTGACTAGGTCCAGAGGCTCGCGGGCTTCGCTTTCAATAAGTTCTTCAAGAGCTTGTTTTTCAATATTTTCTAAGCTGCATTGAATTTCCTGATAGTCGAATACTCTAAAGCTTGTGCCATCTTCAGAAAAACTGGCTCTGAGAGCATCATGCCTTGCAACGGTTAGCTCAAGTGCATTGATGAGAGCAGGCACTCTGAGCTCTCCTTTAAACTTTAAGGTAAAGGATTCGTTAAAAGCGCTTGAAGCCTTTGGATCCATCAGGACAGACGACCATATTTCAAGTTGTGCTGCCGTGGACGGAACCGATTTTATCAGGGTCGGTTTTTGATCAGCAAAGGGGTCGAAATCTACCGAAACAGATTGTATGGTCTTGATTTGGCTAGTCATTAGTTTTGCTCTAGCATTCTGTATTTTCCAGGTTGTTCAGGGTCCCTTATAAACCATGCAGGCTTTCCTTGGGAATCTTTTCCTAATCTAGCTCCTGGAACTGGTGGAGTGTTTTGCAATGACGCCGTTTCTT
>NZ_LWGA01001215.1:0-931 GCF_001635235.1 Oleiphilus sp. HI0117
ACACCTATGTATTCAGTGCAAGATATCTAACTTATGTTAGATGGGTTTCCCCATTCGGAAATCGTTGGGTCAAAGCTTGTTTACCAGCTTACCAACGCTTATCGCAGGTTACTACGTCCTTCATCGCCTCTGACTGCCAAGGCATCCACCGTATGCGCTTAGTCACTTAACTATATAACCCGAAGTAGTCTTCTAAGACGACCTTTTACCATCTTAGTACTTAAGCTATATATATGACCATTCGTAACGTTTTCGCCGGATAACGCTTGATATGAATCTCATTTCTTTCGTTATCCATGATTAAATTATTCGCTGATATGTGAATAATCTAATCACTTAGCAATGAGTTGCATTATGTCATCACAACATAAAACAACGTCTACTATTACTTACCTAATTGTTAAAGAGCTTCTAATCGCATGATTAGAAATAAATACACTTTACTTAATTCAAACTTAAACCAAGCAAATACACTTATTTATAATCATTTCAATTTTGGAAATTGGTGGAGCTATGCGGGATCGAACCGCAGACCTCCTGCGTGCAAGGCAGGCGCTCTCCCAGCTGAGCTATAGCCCCAATCCCAGAGCATTTTATCCTCTGCTTTAACGTTCATTAAAGTCAGACTCAAAAAATCGTAGATTTTAGTTAATCTAGGCAAATGACTGCGAAGCATAGCCTGCTATGCGAGTAATCATTTAACGATGAGTAACTGAAATCTGGTAGGCCTGGGCAGACTTGAACTGCCGACCTCACCCTTATCAGGGGTGCGCTCTAACCACCTGAGCTACAGGCCTTCTGCGCAAATTACCTCTCAGTAAGATGCTATAGGGCCTATTGCCCTTACGCTCTCTTTAATTCTATAACCAAGCAATTCGTGTGAACTCTGACCGAAACGATCACGATTCGTTTAAGGAGGTGATCCAGCCCC
>NZ_LWGA01001216.1:0-293 GCF_001635235.1 Oleiphilus sp. HI0117
ATAATACTTCAAGGTAATTCTATAAAAGAACTGTAATCTACTGACTAATAAGGGAAATAATATTAATATTTGTAATTGGCACGTTGCCTGCTATTGTTTAAGTGTCGGTACGCAGAGTGTGAAGACTGATTGCAAACGCTTAGAAGAGCAAGCAACTTTCCTGACGCGAAGCCATCCTTAAGGGTAGACTCAAGTTTACCTTTAAAGATGGGTTCCAGATTGAAGGTAGTAGTAAAGCAAACAGGCTACTAAAACAATCGAGCGGCCATTTATACTAAATCTGGAGATATATT
>NZ_LWGA01001217.1:0-467 GCF_001635235.1 Oleiphilus sp. HI0117
CAACTTCACACTCGGTTTTGGCTTTAACCCAGGCACTTCGAGAGTCCAGATTATCAAACAAGCCCATCTCACCGAAGAAATCACCGGCATTCAAATAAGCCATGATCATCTCACGACCATCATCATCTTCAATGATTACCGTTACCGAGCCTTTAATAATATAAAATAAGGAATCACTTTTATCGCCGGCGTAAATGATTGTACTTTTACTAGGGTATTTTCTACGATGACATTGCGATAGAAAGAAATCGAGGTGCTTTGTTTTACTTTCTATCGGTTTGAGTATTGTGGACATTCTAATTTACCTTTTTATTTGCTTACTTATCGTCAAGCGTTACTTCCTGTAATAGGCCAAAACTGAATCTTTATTCACTTTTTATCAGCAAAAACCGTAGCTTAGCCTACTATAATTCAGCTCAAGCACAAGGTTTTTCAATTCCTTTTTCGTAATAACCTTAAGTAACTCT
>NZ_LWGA01001218.1:0-1027 GCF_001635235.1 Oleiphilus sp. HI0117
AATCTTAACGACGGGTTTAACGGTACAAGTGCCAGAGCACATTTCTACTGGTGACCGTATTAAGATCAATGTTGAAGAGCGCAAGTTTACTGGGCGAGCAGAGTCTAAATAATTTTTTCGCGTCGGCGTTTGAGATAAAGCCTTTATGCCGATAGGTGAGGCAGGCAAGTAAAAATGCCTGCCTAAAATATTAAATAATTTGTTGAAAAATAGAAGCTTAGCGTCTTTACTTAATGTAAATATTTACATTGAGGGTGGTCATGGCTCGTACAAACTCAGCAGAATCAGTTCGGCAGCATGCGATAGAGAAGGCAAAGGCCGGTTTAGGTATTTCTAGTTGCCCTTATCCTAAAAAGTCTCCTTTTCAGGCTGTGTGGATAAAGGCATTTGTTCGTGAAGCACAATTAGACTGGATAAGTGCCGCCAGCTAAGGCTCGATCAGTAAGCTCGACTCCCAGTAGTGCCCCTTACCATGAAAGCGTTGGTAATATAAATCCGTATAATGTATCACTCGGGTGCCGTAGCCAGGTTCATGGATATAAACCCTGTCGTGGTCGTCATAACCATAGATCACAAGGTAGTGCCCGCTATAATACGGTCCGTATTGAAGCATGACAGGGCTGCCTTGACGTAGTTGAGACCTTATTTCAATCAGGCTTAATGTTCCGCTAACATAGCTATCTAAACCTCCCAAATCCCATAAGAGCCAACTGATGTCATCGATAGTCGGTGTGCTCTCTGTATCTAAATATACATACTGATAGTCTAATAAATCTTGTTGAGAGTAATAAAGTTGGTGGTGACGTAAGATGATTTCAGTTGCCCTTGCCCAACTGCTATCACTTTCTCTATAGGGTGTGGTCTCGATCTCCAGTATATAAGAACCTTGCTGGCTTGTGATATGGCAGCCGGAAATCAGCATTGTGATCGCTATCAGTACCGCCGCTTTGTTTATGCTTTTCATACATACTCCTGCTTGTTTATTAATATCTGTACATTGTGAAACAAGTAAGCTGAATGAAAGCTG
>NZ_LWGA01001219.1:0-8237 GCF_001635235.1 Oleiphilus sp. HI0117
GAATATCGGCAAGAATTTCATTGTGATTGCCACGTAACTTCTGCACTGCCTGGCCAATATATTTGGCTCGCATCGGGTACATGGCGGCAAAGCCTAAGTCTTCTAGCTCTACCCGAATGCTGTTGATGCCCAGTCGGTTGGCAATTGGCGCGTAGATATCCAGGGTCTCGGTGGCAATGCGTCGACGCTTTTCGGCATGCAAAGGCCCCAGCGTACGCATATTGTGCAGGCGGTCTGCCAGTTTGACTAAAATGACACGAATATCTTTGGCCATCGCCAAGGTCATTTTCTGGAAGTTGTGGGCCTGCGCTTCGGCTTTGGACTTAAACTCTATCTGCGTCAGTTTACTTACGCCATCGACCAGGTCAGCGACAGTATCATTAAACTGCTCGGCTAACTCTTCTTTGGTAACCTCGGTGTCTTCAATGACATCGTGAAGCAGTGCGGCCATTAGTGTTTCGTGATCCATGTGCAAACCAGCAAGGATCTTGGCAACGGCTACCGGATGGATGATGTATGGGTCGCCACTTCGACGGTACTGACCTTCGTGTGCATCTTTAGCACACTCGAAAGCCTGCAAGATCATAGAGACCTTGTTGTCATCCAGATAAGTTCTGACTGCCGCTTCGAGTGATTCTATCAATGCCTGTTCTGCCTGTTCTTTAATAATATGTTTCTAGAAACACGAGTGCCTTAAAATACGAGGGGGATAAGCTCTAAAGCAAAAAAAAGCCGAACGTTTCCATTCAGCTTTATGCGCTCTCACCTATCTTAAGTGAGAACAGATGATTTTCAAGAGTAATTCTCAAGAAAACCACATAATTTATTCATTTTTCAGCAGATTAAGAAGAAATCTCTTCGCGCTTGATCACATCATCATTGATCAAACCTTCTGCAATTTCACGCAAGGCAACAACAGTAGGTTTGTCATTTTCCCACTCTACGAAAGGCTCTTTGCCGCCATTTGCTAGTTGTCTGGCTCTCTTGGTTGAAACCATTACCAATTCAAAACGGTTATCAACGTGATCTAAACAATCTTCAACGGTCACTCTAGCCATTAAATTTTCACCTCTGGAAAAGACGCACTACTCAATAAATAAGGCAGAACTACAGTCCCACCCAAAAACGACCGAACATACTACGAAAAACGCTCTAAGAAGACAATAGCTCGGTCAATATTTCTTCATGCTGCGCGCTTTGACTGGCGGTGTCTAGCCGATTTGATTTAAAAATCGACAATAGATCGCTTAATGCATCGCCAAATTGATCGTTAATAACCAGATAGTCGTACTCATGATAATGGCTACTTTCACTGGTTGCATCGGCCATGCGGCGCTCAATGACTTCTTCACTATCTTGGCCGCGCCCTTGTAAGCGTTCGCGCAAGGCGGCTTTAGATGGAGGTAGGATAAAGATGCTCACGGTATCTGGCATCAGTTCTCTTACTTGCTGCGCACCCTGCCAATCGATTTCAAGAATAACGTCTTGCCCAAGCGCCATACGCTGCTCAAGCCAGGTCTTGGAGGTACCGTAGTAGTTATCGAAAACTTTTGCATGCTCTAGAAAGCCAGATTCAGATATGAGCTGCTCAAACTCGGGGATGCTGACAAAGTGATAATTAACGCCATCGACTTCCCCGGGACGAGCCTGGCGAGTGGTATGAGAAACTGAAACTTCGATACCTGAGTCGGCTTCGAGTAAGGCTGCTACCAGGCTTGTTTTCCCTGCTCCGGAAGGGGCTGAAACGACATATAAACGCCCTTGCCTTGCAACTTCTTTAGACTTTTCACCTGTGCTACCCACTCTTTCTCCTCCAGATTCTAAGCAATGTCTAGGCTGTTATTCATCAGCTAAAACAACTATATTTAATGCGATGTGGAGCATTATGCTAAATTTCAGCTAAAAAGAGTATCTCTTAGTCTCAGTAGATCTTGATAAAGCGCTACAGACGAATTTTATTGAACGGCTAATACTGTTGGTATAAACACCCTGTGAAACAATATTGTCATTATCACCCGATTTCTCCGGCAATCTGGCATTGCCTGTCATGCGAGCGTCATTACGATAAGCTTTGCATGCCCGATGGTGACGAAAGGCAGCAGAAGGCTAAGTGCCCACATTGTAAAAAGCCCATGTCTTTTCTTGAGAAGCGTCACGAGATGCCTCCATTTTGGTCAATGCAACAGCGTTTTTTCGGTCTGCCATTTAAAACAGACGCTTTGTTGCTTTCCTTGTTGTTAGGCCTTAGTGCACTAGCGATGCACTTAAATGCGATATTCGCCCTGCTACTTGCTAGTATCTTGTCTCTAGTGCTTGTGAACTTCTCTGTGCAGGTAGCGCGGAGCTATAGTAAGGCGACTCGCTTATCATCGACGACAGGTTCAAGCTCATTTAATGGGGGGGTGCCAGGAATTGCCTCGGCTTTAGATTTTAAACAGGCTAAGACGAGCCTGATTATTACCGGACTATTAATCGTTTGCTTTGCGCCCCCCATACTTTTACTGAATTATGTTAGTGGCTGGCTTGCCCTAACCTACGCGTTACTTGTTTTATCGATTCTGCCCAGTGTATTGCTTATGCTGCTGTATAGCGATAAACGGCAAGGCGGCCATGGATCTGCTCCACCTAGTTGGATGAGCATTATTAAAAAGATGCACTTATCTTATGTCAGCTTGATTGCATTTTTTGCGATGAGCTATTTGAGCGTATTGGTGATCGCAGATTTGCTTCACCCTGTATTACCCTCCTTTGCTTTTGCTCCGGTTTGTGTGCTGCTGACGGCATATTTTGTTATAGCCCTGTTTGCGGTTTTGGGTTACGTCTTAAAGCGTTATGAATTCTTTTCATCGGTGAGCAGTGTCAAAGCGCTTGAGAGCGAACAAGACAATACGCCAACTGACAGCTCACAACGAATCAATGCTGACTTAGATATCGCGATCAAAGATGGTGACTTTTCCAAAGCCTTGTCTCTTTTGGAAAACAGTATGAAAGGCAAGGGAAAGCGGTCTGACTTGAGAGTCCATCAGCTGTATACGCTATTGCTAGAGCGCCGAGACCTGGTTCGCCTGGAACAGCATAGTCACTTGTTTTTTGAACTCTTACTGGGTCGGGGGCAGAAGTTGGCAGCTTATGAGTTGTTTGAAATGCTGCGCAATGAGCAAGAGAAGTTCCTGGTGCACGATATTCAACTGAGCCTCGATCTGGCTGAAGCGTTTTATCAGATGAAAGAGTATAAACTGGTGCTTTGGTTAGCACGTGAAGCGCACCAACGATTTGACTCGTGCCCGGAATTGGCGAAGTTATATTTACTAGCCGCTAAGACTATTCTTTCGAAGTCCAAGACACCGGAAAAAGCACGTGCATTCTTGCACTATATTGACGAGAACTTTCCGGATACCGAGTTTAAGGAAGCCGCAAGGCGCTTGCTAGAACACCTTGACTCACATTAACTGAGCCGATCATTGATGGCATTGAGTATTTGCCACTTCTTCCCACACCACTGTGGGGCAAGCAGAATGTCTTGCGAGGCTGTTCCGGTTAGCCGGTGAACGATTACGTTTTTAGGAAGGCGCTCAAGCATTTTGACCACGGTATCGATATACGCTTGCTCAGCGACAGGTTCATACAAACCTTTCTTCCATTCTCGTGCTAGCTGCGTTCCTTTTACAATATGAAGCGGATGGAACTTGATTCCATCTGTTCCCAGTGCCAAGACTTTATCTAAGGACTTCAGGCTATCAAGGGCTGCTTCGCCAGGAAGCCCCACTATTAAATGCGTACATACTTTTATCCCCATATCGCGAGCACGCCGACAAGTATCTTCATATTCCATCCAGCCATGACCACGGTTGACCCGCAGGAGTGACTCATCATTAGCGCTTTGTAGTCCTAATTCCAACCATATTTCATAGCCTTGCTCCTGATAAGCCAAGAGCAGTTCGAGCACCTCATCGGGAACACAGTCAGGGCGAGTCCCTATCGACAAGCCAATGACGTCGTCGACCGCTAAAGCACGATCATACAAGCGCTTTAGGTTTTCGGCCTCATCATAGGTGTTGGTATAGGCCTGAAAGTAGCCAAGAAATTTCTTGGCTCCGGTACGCTTGGCGATCACCGCTTTGCCGCGTGCTATTTGTGACTCAATTGAGTCTGGCGCTTTGGCGTTGGGGCTGAAGGATGCGTTATTACAAAAGGTGCAGCCACCAATACCTTTGCTACCGTCTCGATTAGGACAAGTAAAGGAAGCGTTGAGAGAGAGCTTATGGACATGCTCGCCATGGCGCTGTTGCATATACTGGCCAAATGAAAGATAAGGCCTTCCAGCCACAACACTCACAACTTAAACCATTTGACTTGATTGCATATCCATACCCGGCTTGCCAAACCAATAACCGTTGCAATCCTGATCGCTCAGCGCAATTTCACTCGACTGGCCATCAAGCGCATCACGGAAGCGACGAATGATGTCACTCATACCCTCAGCACGAGGGCTTAAGCGCAAGACATCAACATCGAATTTTTTCATTTCAGGCACCTGTGCAAGCAGGTTATAAACCGACGAAGACTGCGTTTGGATGCCGTTAATATTAAATAGGGCCTGTTGCTCCTGACTCTTTACTTCTAGCCCTTCCGGGTAGTGAATGCAGCTAAAGCGACAATCATCCTTGGGTAAGTCCAGGTAACGTGCGGTAAAACACCGCGCGGAGTAAGCGAGAGGAAGATGGCCATAGCTGAAGACTTCGGTTTCAATCTTCTCACGGATACCAAGATCACTTGCCTCGTCGTGAATGGTTTGTAAGCAATGGCCCGAGAGCTCAACCGGCATAACCCAACGTCGAGCACCGTTTCTGACCATAATCGATAAAGTGCGTGCATTGTAGATATTGGTGCTAGGACCACAGACAAAGGGTACTCCTTTGCGCGATAGTAATTGCACTGCAGAGATATCGTTCGCTTCAACTTGAACCGGGGCGTTTTCACAAATATTCTTTAAGGTGCTTAATTCAGAATCTGCCATTAATAACGCCAGACTGGAAATTACGACTTCTTTACCTGATTCCGATAGTTCCTTGGCTAGCTCTAGCCATTCAGCAGTTTTTAATTCTCGGCGCTTAGAACACACCGTCTCGCCTAAATAAATAACATCGACAGGGCTGTCGAGCATCTCTTGGTAGAAGTCATAAACGCGCTGTTTTGGCCAAAAAAACAGGTTTGGGCCTAGTGATAATTTCATCATATTACTCCCTAAATCTGCGGGGTTTATTGCCAGGCGCGCGTATAAGCGCCCAAAGTGGTTTGCGAGCCTTCAGAGACTTTATCGAGTGGCTTGCTCCATTGGGGTTTCACTTTAAAGTTATCCGGGTCGCGCTGATAGCTGTCTAAAGCTTTGCGCCAAACCGAGACAACCTGTTCAACATAAGCCGGGCTGCGTTGTCGACCCTCAATTTTTACAGCCTTGATGCCGATCTCTGTTAAGTCAGGAATTAAGCCAATTGTGTTCAAGCTTGTTGGTTCTTCGAGTGCATTGTAGAGACGGCCTTCCACTTCAAATCGGCCTTTACACAAGGTTGGGTAACCTGCTTTTTCATCTTCCTGATAACGGTCAATTAGCACATTGTTCAAACGTGACTCCAGGCCGTCTTCTGTTTCTTCCCAGCGAACAAAGCTTGCAGGCGAACAGGCACCGCAAGTATTGGGTGATTGGTCGGTTAGGTATGAAGATAAATAGCAGCGCCCTTCAGCCATAATGCATAAGGAACCAAAGGCAAAGACTTCTAATTCGATAGGCGACTTCTTAGCAACTTGCGCCACCTGCTTGAGTGATAAGACGCGTGGCAGCACAGCGCGGCGAACATTGAAATTGCGCTTGTAGAAACTTAGTGACTCAGCATTTGTGCCAGAGCCCTGAACCGACAAGTGCAGGTTTAGATTGGGGTGCTTTTGGGTGGCGTAATCCAGCACCCCCATATCAGCACAAATTAGCGCATCGGCCTGAATATCGGCGGCTACATCAACGGCTCGTTGCCATTTACTCCAACCTTCGGGCTGGGCATAGGTATTCACCGCGATATATAACTTAACGCCTTTGGATCGCGCATAAGCTAAGGCTTGTGAGACCTTTTCTTCTTTGAAGTTTAAGCCTGAGAAGTGACGTGCATTAGTTTCGTCTTTAAATCCTACATAGACGGCACTGGCACCACTATCTACCGCTTTTTTAAAGGCTGGTAAACTGCCAGCCGGACAGACCAAATCCATAAAGAAATACTCGAAATAATACGTCTGACCATTGTGAAGAATCCCCCGGCTAGTCACTATCCCTATTGGTGGGTATTTTATGTACCAACTTGCCGGGATATAGTTTCCTTTAATATCTGTTCGCTAATCTCGTTTTAAGGAGCGAAGCTACAATGCTATTGTCGAGCCCGAGAACTCTGCTTCCAAAATTACCTTTGACTTTGGTCAAACCTGTTCGCCATATGCCTTTTGGCCTGCAAAGTTTAGTGCTAAAAAGAGTGCTGAAAGCGGCCTTTAAGTCAGCCTTGGATCAAGGTGACATGGATTTTCTTAAACAGCGTTGGCTAAAAATCGAGATTAGCGATGCGGATATCAATTGGTTCTTTAGTTGTGGTCCTCGAAACGAGATATTAATGCAGAAGGATGCGCAGACGGACGTTTGTATTCGCGGTAGTTTGCGTAGCTTTATTTTGCTCGCGGCCCAAAAAGAAGACCCGGATACGCTGTTCTTCCAGCGTGACTTGGTGATTGAGGGTGACACTGATCTGGGTCTTGAGATCAAAAACCTGATGGATAGCCTGGATCTCGATGACTTGCCACCAGAGCTGCTATTTGCCGTAAGAAGTGCTGCAGAGTATGTGACAGTATTTAGCTAAATACTCTTACTCCAATAGCGCCCGTCCGCTTAGGAGGTAATCCATTGTTTTGGGTATATAAGCTTCCACCAAGCTTCCACCAAGCTTTCCTAACGACTAGAATCCCCCTATCTATCGTTAAAGGCCAGATTTGATGAATCGTAAAAAGAAGCTGAACTCCATCCTCAAGAAAAAACTTAAGAAGGCAAATGCCAAACTGGCGCCTAAGAAGAATGATAAACCTCGCTATATATCCAAAGCAGAACGGGCTGTAATGGAAGAAGAAAACACCTTAACTGAGATCAAAAACGACTAATAGATTGTCGGCTTATAGCCTTTTCTTGGGTGGCCGTGTACCTTCCAAAAAATTAATCTTTTTCATCTTATAAAAAAGTGACAAAAGTCTCACTTCGATCCATATTGTTAGCAGCTAGCATTTTGTACTTAGCCTAAGAGATGTACCGCAGCGATGAATACACCCGCACCACGAGCTTATATTCGCCACCCGTCCAAGGTTGGTATACAGGTTACGCCTTTGAGTACGCGCGAGCAGCTCAATCTGGAGATTAATAATATCAGCCAGGGTGGTCTGTCTTTTGATTCCAATGTTTCATTTTTCAAAGATACTGTGGTGAAGCTGAAAATACCTTCGGTTAAGCCGGTATTTAAGGTCAATGCAATTATTCGTTGGTGCCGAGAGCAAAGTGACAAGCAAGGCAGCCCATACGAGCTGGGCGTAGAGTTTCTCGACAATGATGACGCCTTTAAAGTTCGTATGATCGAACAGGTATGTCATATTGCCGAGTATCGAAAAGACTTGCAGGAACAGTTGGGTAAGCGAGTGACCTGGAATCAGGCCTCTCAGGAATGGATTAGCAAGAATGGGGGCAGCTTTCCGCGCTAGTCCGCGGTGAGTCACATTCAGGCAGGGCGAGTATTGTGAAGCAAACCTGTCATCGAATATGATCAAAAACGTATAACAGAAAGCAAAAAGCCGCAATACACAATGAACAATGTATTACGGCTTACTCAACTAACTAGCGTACTTTTTGGAACCTTCTGACCAGCTCAGGTGCCTTCGACTTCGACTTCCATCTCTACGTCTTTGAATAATAGTCCGAATGTATCCCAGACCTCTTCGACGGATTTCTCAATTTCATGCACTGCATGCTCTGAGGACGCGACAAGCTGTTCCTCTTTTTCTTTCAGTCCTGAACGATAATCTAGCAGTTTTTGATATTTATTTTGTGCGATTGATCGTAGCTCGTCAGGCAAGTCCTTTACCCTGTGCTCCATGCGGTCGATTTTGTAATCCCATTCTTCTAATTTCTTTGCAAATTTCTCAATTTGCTCATGATGTGAAGACAT
>NZ_LWGA01001220.1:0-753 GCF_001635235.1 Oleiphilus sp. HI0117
AGCCAGTCAGTATCGGCTGCTTCTAGTTTGTCAGGCTTTTTTCCGCGTTTAGCCGGTGTGACCTGAACACGGTGTTTGCTGTTCGGTGCGAAGACTCCGTGGAATCGGGTGAGGTTGACGCGCGGCTTGGGTACCAGTGCAGCCAGCTTGGCCATGAAGTCCATGGGTTCGAAGATCACATGGGTTGTGCCATTGCGATACGGGGTTTTGAGTTCATACCGAACGTGTCCATTGGAGGTCAATGCCAGGCGCTTTTCTGAAACAGCGGGTCGGCTAACGTAGCGGCAGAGCCGTTCGAGTTTATCCCTCTGATGTCCTTCGGCCATCACACCGGCATGGAGTGAAAACCCTGCCACTTTAGCCGCTTGGCCATAGCCTGGCTTCTCACTTTCGCAATGAGGGAAGGTTTGCAGGGTGAAGACCTTACTCCCTTGCTGGGGGCCGGTGGCGATGCGGTAAGTCACCGAGGAACCGTGCAGTTGCGTGAGTACATCTCCTCCTTCCTCGTCCAGCGTCAACCAGGTATTCTCGGCATCTCGCTCCAACAGACCGCGTTTTTCCAGGCAGCGAGCGACCCGGTGGCTGAGGGTGTTAACGAGCGCANTGAGTTCATGTTGAGTGGGTGCCTTGACCCGATGGAACCGCCGTTGGCCATAGGTATCTTCGGCGTATACGCCATCGAGAAATAGCATGTGGTAATGGACATTAAGGTTGAGCGCAGAACCAAAGCGTTGGATCAACGTCACTGCACCG
>NZ_LWGA01001221.1:0-701 GCF_001635235.1 Oleiphilus sp. HI0117
CCGCTGCAGCAATGCTTTCAAGTGCCAAAAAAGCAGTCGCCCCTAAAGCGGTTTTGCCGACACGGCTAATACCCATACGCCGAGCTTTACGAGCGGTGAATCGTAAGGCGTAATCTTCTAGGGTTTGGTCAGCCACCCACTGGTTATAGTGGCGACGAACTTTAAGAATCTTCTGTTTGGCAGGCATAAGCTCTATAGCAAAAGTTTTATGTACTTATAAATGAGTATTTAGCTAGACAGGGTAATGCTTTTTTAGGGCGAAAACGAGCTTTAAACGTGTTAGGTCACGATATAACTAATGCCTAAAAGTCAGCACCCAAGCTGGCCTATTAGAATAAATGGTCTGACTTGGGCCTAACCATTCTAAGCAAGACTTGGTCAGAAAAGTGCCAAAACTTGCCGTTGAAGGTGCAATTTGGTTTTGGCCTAATCGTCATGAACTAGCTTGCTGGAAAATTAAGGCTTTGCTTCTAAAGCGGCTTTTTTTTGATATTAAGTTTTTGCTATCCTAAATATTTCTAAAAGAGCAACGCGATCATTATTAACCGTGGTAAAAATAGTAAAATTTAAACTTAAAGCGTTCATTTTCAAGGTTACGATAATCCGAGAGTTAGTGTTCAAAATCGTTATTTTATGCTTCGATAAACCACATGCTTCAGTACAAAAAGTAGCTTTACGACTACGCTTCTAGCTAAAGCAGA
>NZ_LWGA01001222.1:0-340 GCF_001635235.1 Oleiphilus sp. HI0117
CAACACAGCTAAGTTTCCTTACTCTTTGACTTATCCAACTGCTTTCCGTTTGAAAGGTTCTAAACAAGTTGAACCAACTGTTCAATCAAATGGATTTGTTAAAAATGAACGTGGTACATTTACCGTTACTGTTGACAAATTGAACGTGCGTAATGCACCTTCAACCTCATCAGGTGTTGTAGCTGTGTATAGCAAAGGACAAACTTTCACATATGACAGTGTATATGAAATCAATGGTTACCGTTGGGTGTCTTATGTTTCTTATAGTGGTGTTCGACGTTATGTTGCTTACCGTAAAGTAGGGGCGGAAAAATATGGAACTGTTGCATAATTTTTTTCC
>NZ_LWGA01001223.1:0-265 GCF_001635235.1 Oleiphilus sp. HI0117
AGTATTATAGGTGAAAACTCGATAGAGCCTTACTTATTGTGGGATATGTTGATGAGGATTAACTGGCTCTTTGCTTCGGCTCTGCTGGTTGCGCTGCCAGTAGTAACTTCGGTATTGATTGTTAATATCTCCTTTGGAGTTATGACAAGGGCGGCACCGCAGATGAATGTATTCTCGCTCGGTTTTCCAATCGGTATGATTTTCGGTTTTTTCATTCTTTGGGTGGGTGTCGGAAATGTTGATATGCTTTTTATTCGTTTTAGCG
>NZ_LWGA01001224.1:0-2648 GCF_001635235.1 Oleiphilus sp. HI0117
AATGAAGTGAATCTGGCCACTTTGCCCTTCAAGGATAGTGCGGGAAAAGCTTGGGCTGGCAAAGCTTATGAAGAACGCAAGACTAATACATGCAATGAAATTGTACATTTTAGGGAACTCCAATAGCTTCAGCATTCAATCAAGGCAAGTTTTAACCCCTTATCAGGCTCCAGTTCTTTTATTTCATCACTAAGCGCTAAAGGCGTGATAGATCTTACATCCTCTATCGTCTCTCGTATGTCGCGTTCAAATTCTGAAAAGGTTACTTGTTGATTGTTTAGGGCCGCTAAGATAACTCCGCCATCCTTTAAGTATTTGGTGCAGCGACGTAGTAGTTTCTGATAGTCAGGCCAGCCTCGAAAGGAGCCTTTATGAAAAGGCGGCGGGTCGAGAATGATTATGTCGAACTTTGACTGCTTGGCAATTTGGCTGTTTGACTTAAGAATGTTCTTTTTCCAAATCGATACTCTTTCATCCAGTAGATTATTTATCTGATGATTTAATTGTGCGGTTTTGGTGGCGCTACCGCACATATCAATATTAACTACTTTCTTTGCGCCACCTTTCAAAGCAAACAAAGAAAATACCGAGGTATAAGAAAAAAGGTTTAGAACACGTTTGTTTTCGGCGTGTTCAGCAAGCCAATGCCAGCCACTTCGCATGTCTGGAAACACGCCTGTGTTGCGGTTTTCGCCTAAACTAACCTTACACAAAAGATCCTTATCAAGTGCTGCATTAAACTCCAAAGGCAGTTCAGGCTTATTGCTAGTTCGTGTAAACAAAACCTCATTTTCCACATCGGGCCAAGGCCGGGATTGGAGCAATACGCTTTGAATAAACTCATGCTCTTCAAAGATCTCCTTAATGACGGAAAGCTCATTGTTGCTTAGCTCACCTTCATAGCATTGGACAAATAAAACGGGTGGATACCACTCAATATTGAGGTTCTCAAATGAGGGAAAAAACCGACCTCTGCCATGGAATACTCGGCAAACCTGTTCAGGCGATTGTCTAAGGTTTTCACCTAGTTCTTGCTTTAGGAGGTTCTGTACAGTAGTCATTGCAGAAATTTTGGTCCGGCTCAGTGATTGTTCAGGGGATTCTATAAAAGAAATGATGGTAGATCTATTTTTATGATTTTGGCCGCGAAAGAAGAGCAGTTAATTAAATCATAAAGAGAGAGTAAGAGAACCTATAAGGCGAATACCTTATAGGTTGTATGGAAAAAGAAGTCGTTAAGCAATACTGCGCCGCCTCATTAAACCTATGCCAAATAAACCAAACGCTAGTAGGGCAAACGTTGAGGGCTCAGATACGCTAATCACGCATTGATTGGGGTCGGTTTGTGGGTCACAGGAACCTATGCTGATTGAGAATACGTCATCGGGAAAAGCAAACTGCGTATTCTGGCCATCAGGACTTAGAAATATTGCTCTGTCCAAGTCGCTACCGGTCACATTGTACAGGTCGATAAATAAGTCTTCAGGGTCGAAGCCGATGATGACAAAGCCATCGGTACAGCAATTCACCCAATCCAAATCAATATTGATAGAGCTAGTTGTACCCAGTGCACTATTACCTCCTTCATTTGGGTCATCTAAGAATGCCAGTGCTGCGGGTGTAGAAAAGTCAATGCTGGCATTAAAAGAGCCGCCTCCACTTCCATTTGGTCTTTCAAGAATTACCCCAAAGCTCAATTCATTGGTAAGCGTATTCACATGAGAAAATATCTGCAAGGCGTCAGCTTCTAAGGGGATGGGGGTTGTGGTTCCAGGGTAAACCGGGTTCGCTGATGCTGCCCAAGGGCTACCATAGTTGTAGAAATCAGTGCCTGTTTCTGCACTGTCGAAAGTACCTAGCAAGAACTGAGAGCCATTAAAGTCAATATCCAATACTGCAGCCGAAGCAATTGAAGAAGACAAGGATAGAACGACAGCTGTACACAAATGCCAAATAATGTTTTTCATTGTCTGTTTCCTTCCTATTGTGTTGGTTTTATTGTGAGTTATTGATCAAAAAATACGCAGGAAATAGACCAGATTCTGTAACTTTAGTTATTACAGTAACTTGTCCGCAAGGCTATAAAGGTAGGTTTCAGAACGTGTAAAACTCTTCGACACTATTTGTCATAAAAGTTGGTAAAAAGTGGCTATTCATAATGAGGCTGGCCCGCTATTAAAATTTGAATTGGTTCACGTATTAACGAATCGAGTCGATTGGTAGAATATAGCGTTATATTTCTAAGTATTTGTAATTGCAGAATAAAATATTCAATTCTCAAGTGCTTTGTTTATTCCCCCTGCTTGGGGAGGGGGGAATGTTGAAATGGCTAGTTTAGAATGTGAGTGCTCAATTGCACCCTTATTTAGTCTAAGGTAGCTGTAAAACATTGTGTTCTTTGGGCTATAAAAATAAATATATTAAGATATCCAAGGGGATAACCATGCCGGGTTTAGTTAAGAAAACCATCACCGTGCTTGTGGCCGCATCCGCAAGCATTGCCAATGCTACGATTGACCTTTCAGGCTTACCGGGTGAATTTCCTCACCAAGAAGAAGTTTGTGCCAGTGATTTAGCGAGAGAAGCCTTACGCGCCGAGTCAGCGTCTCAGGCCTTGAATACGCCGTTCATAGATATGATAAAGGTGG
>NZ_LWGA01001225.1:0-1087 GCF_001635235.1 Oleiphilus sp. HI0117
ATGCTTTTCGCATAAGGCAAGAATCACTAGCTGAAGCAATCCAAGCAAATGAAGAGACAAGTAGTCTGGTAATTTCGGCCGAAAAGAACTCACAGCGCTTAGGAGAGATTCTGAATGAAGCCAAGTCGACATGCCATACCCTATCCACCTCATCAAGATCCTTGCTAGAAAACATCAAAAAAATGAACAGTGATAGCCAGTCAATTGAAAACGGCGCACATTCTCAACTCGAGGCTTCTGAGCAGATTGATGCAACAGTTAGCGAAACGCAAACAACGCTTAGCGAGACATCTTCTCTTGTGAGAGAAATTGAAACTGTGACAAGAACTACACAAGCAAATGTCACATCTACCGCAGACTCCATGAAGAAAACAACAGAAAGCATGGATAAGATCAAACAAAGCTTCTCAAAAATTGAAGATGTTATTCAGGTCATTTCCGGTATCGTTAGCCAAACGAACTTACTTGCATTAAACGCAACAATCGAAGCTGCACGTGCTGGTGACAGGGGGCGTGGCTTTGCCGTCGTTGCTGACGAAATCAGAAGCTTATCAATTCGCTGTGATGAGTCTGCCCAAGAAATTACCGATGTAATAAAACAAGGGTCAGTAGACGTTGATAAGGGCGTCGAGATAGTACTTCACTCAGAAGCAGTACTGGAGAATACATCGGCCTCGGTTATTGAAGTTTCAGAACAAATTGAAAAAGTATCCAAGGTAATCAATAAACTGCAAGACAACATGACACAAGTCAGTGCTGCCTCGCAGAATGTTGGCGAGGTAAATAACAATAACGCTTACGCTGTTATACACCTACTGGAGTCAATTCAAAACCTGAGCACAATGACGACAAAGCTTAGCGACGTTTCAGAGAAGCTAGCAAACGTCGTGAATAAATAGCTAGCAGGTCACTTTCCTTACTAAAGCCCGACTAATCATTCTGACCTTCATGTTGAGGGGCAAACGCTTAAGGTTTGTTCCCACAATACCCTTCGTAAATCGGGTCTGTTTACTGTAATCAATATTTACATCTAACACGACTGGCTGACCCGCTTTGCTGATTCTCCAAGCTTCATCCAACATTTCAT
>NZ_LWGA01001226.1:0-421 GCF_001635235.1 Oleiphilus sp. HI0117
ATCACTAGCTGAAGCAATCCAAGCAAATGAAGAGACAAGTAGTCTGGTAATTTCGGCCGAAAAGAACTCACAGCGCTTAGGAGAGATTCTGAATGAAGCCAAGTCGACATGCCATACCCTATCCACCTCATCAAGATCCTTGCTAGAAAACATCAAAAAAATGAACAGTGATAGCCAGTCAATTGAAAACGGCGCACATTCTCAACTCGAGGCTTCTGAGCAGATTGATGCAACAGTTAGCGAAACGCAAACAACGCTTAGCGAGACATCTTCTCTTGTGAGAGAAATTGAAACTGTGACAAGAACTACACAAGCAAATGTCACATCTACCGCAGACTCCATGAAGAAAACAACAGAAAGCATGGATAAGATCAAACAAAGCTTCTCAAAAATTGAAGATGTTATTCAGGTCATTTCCGGT
>NZ_LWGA01001227.1:0-264 GCF_001635235.1 Oleiphilus sp. HI0117
TGTCTGGCTCGGCGGCATGTGCAATCTGCACGGCACCACCGTCATCGGGGTCGCGAATGGAGATGATCCGAACTACACCGGCAACACCTACGTTGGCGCCAACAAGTTCATCGGGTTCGGACTTTCCGCCGATGGAGGGCCGACCAGCCTGACGCTTTGGTCGTCGCAAAATTACTCGTCAGCCACTGAGTGCATCGGGTGTGAGAGTGACGTGGACCCGTCGCGCCCCGGCTATACGATGATTAACATGCCGAATGCTAAAAG
>NZ_LWGA01001228.1:0-1485 GCF_001635235.1 Oleiphilus sp. HI0117
GCTTAGTGTTTCGCTTATTAGGGCTAGGCCTTAAAGAGCCTTCGTCAACTTCATTCATAGAGAAGTTACGCAGATTGATTGGCTTGTTCGCGACACGAGCTGCTTTAAGTAAAGATAAAACCGACTTAGGCATGCCGTCAGGTAAGTCTACCGTACTGAAGTTGTTGTATATCTCAATTTGTCCGATGTATTCGCTATCTAAATCAGCAGTGTTTGCGATAGCGCCGACGATATTGCCAGGTTTGACATTATCTTTATAGCCTACGTCCAAGCGGTAGCGAACCAGTTTAACATCTGGATGATCCCTTAGTGGGCGAGGAGCGGCTTTCAACTTATCCATACCGCCTCGGCTATCTCTTTCTCTTGGTTCCCTTGGTTCCCTTTCTCGCTCGGGTTTGTTGATCTTTCTATCGCTATTCGGATCAAGCAAGAAGGGACGATTACCATTATTGATATGAGCGAGTGCAGCAGCAATTTTGATCGGGTCTGCATGACTTTCTTCAATGAGCGTTTCGATGATCTCTTGGAAAAAGCTGGTGTCGTTAGACTCAAGTAGCTCCAGGATGTTTTTCTTGAACTGGTCTACGCGAATCTGATTAATGACATTCGCTGTCGGCACATCCATTCGTGTAATAGCTTGGCTCGTTGCCTTCTCAATAGAGCGAAGCATGCGCTTTTCACGTGGTGTGATGAAAAGTATTGCATCACCTGAACGACCGGCGCGGCCTGTTCGGCCAATTCGGTGAACGTAGGCTTCAGTATCGTAAGGAACGTCATAGTTGATGACGTGACTGATGCGTTCGACATCCAGACCTCGCGCGACAACGTCAGTTCCGATAAGGATATCGATGCCACCTTTCTTTAGGCGGTCTACTGTTTTCTCTCGGGCCGCTTGTGCTATATCGCCGTTTAGAGCCGCCGCCGAATAACCGCGAGCGTTAAGTTTTGACGCAAGCTCTTCGGTGGCAATTTTAGTACGTACGAAAATAATGACACCATCGTAGGTTTCCATCTCCAAAACGCGAGTCAAAGCTTCTAGCTTATCGATGCCGGAGGTCATCATATAACGCTGGTTGATGGTTTTTGCCGTCGCTGTTTTATCAGCGATTTTAATGATCTCTGGGTCTGTGAGGTGGTTCTGGGCTACTTTCTTAATCTCGCGAGGCATGGTCGCAGAGAATAGGGCGATTTGCCGATCCTCGGGTGTGTGTTCCAATACCCATTCAACATCATCAATAAAGCCCATGCGTAGCATTTCATCTGCTTCATCAAGTACTAAGGTTTTTAGGGTGTTGAGTTTCAGCGTCCCGCGTCGCATGTGATCCATGACGCGTCCCGGAGTGCCAACCACCACTTGTGCGCCGCGCTTGAGCTGGCGTAACTGGTTGCTATAGCTTTGGCCGCCGTAAATAGGAAGAACATGGAAGTTCTTCATGTGTTTCGCATAACTTTGACATGCTTCAGCAACCTGAATCGCTAGCTCGC
>NZ_LWGA01001229.1:0-1566 GCF_001635235.1 Oleiphilus sp. HI0117
AAGAAATTGAACAGGGCAACGTTGCTGATGCTAAAAAGAGTGAAGTAGACCTTCTTGAAGACATGGCTGATACCGAAATATCGACACTAAAAGTAACACATCTTAATGAAGCTGTTTCGTTTTTCGAGCGTGCCTCGGACATCGACGCAGATGAGTACGCCGAATTGAGCTATGAAAAAGCAGAAGCTAAACTTGAAGCCTCAACAAGCTTTATTGAGAAGAATTATAGAGATAGAGAGGGGGTAAAAGCTGCAGGCATTGATGCTCTTTTGGCGACTAAAAAAGCTTACTTCGTTGCGATTGAAGCCGAACGCACGGTAAAAATGAAACCAGAAGAAGCTGAAAAGCACGTTCTTAAAGTAATGGAACTTCTCAATAACATTCACTTAGCTACATCAGGTCAAGACATTGAGCCTGAAAAACTATTTAACCAGTCAGAAGTTATAATCGATCTTATAAAAGAGCTGAAAAAGGCCCCTGTACAAAAACCTGAGCTTCCCGCTTCCCAGATCCAAACTTTCGCTGCGCCTCGATCCGAGCCGCTTGTGATTGAAACGCTCGAAGCACCTGCTCTGCCCGCCGGACATAAACCTCTGGAAGGCTTAGAAGTGGACAGCAGCGCTACCGATATCTCTTTACGTAAGGATGAAGACAGCTTTGATGCCATTGAAGTTGCTTCAGATAGCACGACTCTCGAAGAACAACAAAATAATGTTAATACCACTCCTGAAAGCACTCAAGCAGTTATTGATAATACGCAAGCAAACTTGAATAGTAATGAAGCCGTTGATGCCGTTGATGCCGTTGATGCCGTTGATGACGTTGATGCCGTTGATGCCGTTGATGCCGTTGATGCCGTTGATGCCGTTGATGCCGTTGATAGCTTAACAGACCAAACAAGCGATCAGGGTAGATAAAAAATTAATGAATAGCAAGAGAGGGAGCGCAAGGTATATCGTTTGAAGCTGATTTAAAGGCTTGCCATTCCCCCCCTCAAACAATCTTATCACTTACTACTTGTATTAAATAACGAAGATAACTTTACTCTTAGTAAAATTATCTTCGTAAATTTAGCCACAAAATATAAATAAGTTACAGCTCCAAAGCCAGTTCAGGTGCGTCACCCCCTTCTGCAGGCTCAATCTTAGGCATATATTTTTCTCGAACCTTGCCCTCAATATCTTCAGCGATTTCGGGGTTCTCTTTCAAGAAGTTGGCAGCATTAGCCTTACCCTGCCCGATCTTGTCGCCGTTGTAGCTGTACCATGCGCCAGCCTTATCTACCAAGCCTTCCTTAACACCGAGATCTATGATTTCCCCCATGCGGTATATACCCTTGCCGTAAAGGATCTGGAACTCTGCCTGTTTGAATGGTGGTGAAACCTTGTTTTTTACAACCTTAACTCGCGTTTCGTTACCAATAATTTCGTCGCCCTGTTTTACCGCGCCGGTACGACGAATATCCAAACGTACCGATGAATAGAATTTTAAGGCGTTACCACCGGTTGTTGTCTCAGGGTTGCCAAACATTACGCCGATCTTCATACGAATTTGGTTGATGAAAAT
>NZ_LWGA01001230.1:0-9151 GCF_001635235.1 Oleiphilus sp. HI0117
GGTGCTCCCGATCGTTATAACTGGGAGTATGTTGGTTTGAAAGAATATTTTATCCCATATAATAATTATAAGGTTGACGCTGAAGGGGTGGAGTATGCAGACCTGGTTTTAGCGGGGCACCTCAACCCTGAGTATATTCGCTGGGAGTTGCATCGAGTACACGTGGTGAAAGCGAAACTAAAGAAGGGGGTTCGTCATATCTATAAAGAACGAGTGTACTATGTTGATGAAGATAGCTGGGGTATCTCATTGGTTGATCTGTATGATAAGTATGATGAGCTATGGCGTGTGAGTATGGCGCTAATGAAAAACTATTATGAGCTTCCCGGTACAGCGGCGAGCGTGAATGTTTATCATGATTTACGATCGCAAAGATATAGTGCCAACGGTCTGTCTTCAGAAGAGAAGCGTGCGGTAGTTTTTGATGACGAAGCACCGAGTTCACGTCATTTCAAGCCGGCTTCACTGCGTCGTCGTGCTCGTTGAGTTCAATAAATAGATAGCTCTTTTTGAGGCGGCTCGACATTGCGCTTAGCTTTATAGTTATTTAGGTAACTATAAAGCTATAGCTTTCTGAATATCAGGGTGAACACGACACCTGTTTCATCTTTACGGTTTCTGACCTTGAGCGTTGCTCGATGGTGATCGGCAATGATTCTGGCGACATGAAGCCCAAGCCCAAGATGTACTTCACCACCCTCCGAACGTGTAGAAGTCATTGGCGCAAAGAGTTCATTCATTTTTCCTTCGGTAATCGTTGGCCCATCATTCTCGACCTCAATCAAGGTTTCTAAGTCGTTATCGATCAAGCGAATGCATACCTTGCCGTCATCTGAACAAAAACCAAAGGCGTTATCTAGAAGTTTATCGAGTAGTTGTTCGAGCCTAGAGCTTTCCGCCATCACCCACACCACTTTATTGGGTTGTTCGGTTCGTAGGCCCTCCCAGGATGAGCAGTAATCTTCTAAAAACTCGCTTAGGTTCAGGCTTGCTAAATGTTCATTTTGCAATGCATTTTCAAGGCTAGCCGCTTCAGTGAGCTGTTGTGAGATCTTGCTTATTTGATCAACCCCGGCATCGAGTTTTTTAACATAAGTATTATCTTTTAGTTCAGGCCTGTCATCGATTAGGTTCTCTAGCGAGGTTCTGAGCTTGTTAAGTGGGTTGGAAATCTCGTGGCGAAGTGTTTGTGGCATGCGTTCTAAAAACTGCGTATAGGATTGTTGCTGCTTAAGCAAGCTGCTGATGCTGCGTGACAAGTCCCCCAATTCATCGGGTGCTGTTTTACTAGAGATATTGTCAGTGCTGATGATTCGGCCTTGCCCGTCAATAGCATTGTGGGCACTGTGGCTTAATTTGGTGATGCGTTGGGCCAGAATGAGGGCATAGATAAACATCAGTGCGATGATCAGGGCAATGATAGCGCCGGTTTTAATTGCAATAGCTTGTAGTCTGGTTTTGTGTTGTTCAAGTACATGGCTGGCAGCTTCATCGATGACGACTAGGCCTATGGCTTTATTATCCTTAATGATTGGGTAACAGGTCGTTATTCTGGAGTCCGGAGCGTCGCCTTTCATATGCTGGTATTGCTGAACGCTACCCTTCAAGGCATTGTTTAGGCAGTCTTGATCAAGTTCAAAGCCGCCTTTGTCTCTTGCTGCAAAGGCCCACTCGCGGCCCCGGCGGTCGTAGATGCCTAAATGCGCGTAGTTGGACTTCAGCTGGTCAATGACTCGCTGTAGCTCTCTTGCATGAAGTTCTAGAGGGTTAAATTGACCTGCCAACTCAGACGGTAGTGTCGAGATAATTGCCTTGGGACCAAGGGAGGGCTGCTGGTCGACATCGACAACTGCAATATGCAGTTCTGCTCCTTGGGTATCTAATTGGCTTAGGGGAAGGCGAAATTCAACAACATAGCCTGACTCAGAACGTCGCCAAAAGCCTTGAATGCCTGTCTGGTGACTTTCGATCTCAGTACTGGGTGCGATACCGTATTCCCATTCATGATTACTGAAGTAACTCGCTAAGGGGCCTTCATGTTCAGCAGGAAGAATGATGCGTTCAATATGGCCTTCTGGTGCGCGATAACTTAAGCGAATATGATCACTATAATCGAGCCGAAGGTGGTTGCGGCGATAACTGACTAGTTCGTCAGTGACGGCGATAGCTGCGTAAAGGTAATGCTGGGTTTGAGCCAGTTGTAAGGTAAAAGCCGCTTCAGGAGAATCTGTCGTATTGGTTTGTCTATAGCGCTTATCATAGGCAAGGCGAGATGATTCAACCAGCTTTTCTGGCCAATCACTTAGCTCGCCATCCAGTCGCAATGATGTCTGTAAAACCGGTGCTGCCAAGGCGTGCTTATGGAGCTCACTGCTTTCGTTCGCTGCAAGCAGGGTGGGAATATCTTTTTGAGTGGCGAGTAAATTGGTAGCGATGGCTTTGGCTTCAATCTCTTGAATATGGGCCTGAGTACTCAAACTTGCTTCTTTGATCTGTTGCCAATAATTATAAGCAACGAGTGGAATGGCTAACATAGCCAAACTGAGCACCGCGACTTGAGCTTTTATTCCGAAGCCAGGCATTAGCTTTGTTCCCAGCGATAGCCGAAGCCCGGTTTGTTGCGAATATGCTTAAACTCAACCTTTGTTGCATTAAACTTTTTGCGGATATTTTTAATATGGCTGTTAATGGTACCGTTAGTAACGAGGCGCTGCATGGTGCTTTCTGCCAAAGCTTGGTAATCAATACCTTCTGAGCCAGCTTGATAAATTGCATAAAACAGACGGAACTCTGTTAGCGTTAAAGGAATAGATTGCCCATGCCAGGATACATAAGACTTTTCTTCATCAATCGATAGTTCAGAGCTTGAGCTGGAGGTTGAAGGCTCAATGGTTTCTATGCGCGCTTGGTGAATGCGCTGTAGGCTTTTAATTCGTTCAGCTAGCAGTGCTAACGAAATTGGCTTGGTTTGATAGTCCCAAGCGCCAAGGCGCAAACCGAACACCTGGTCAATTTCATCAGAACGCTCACTTAGGAATATAACGGGTAGTTTACTCCCGCCATCAAGCAGGCGTCGGCAGATGGTAAAACCTCCATCTTCATCTTCGCCCAGTACCACATCGAGTAATACCATATCGGGTGGATTATTCTTTATACCGTTTAAGGCATCCTCAACATTGTCGTAGCAGCTTGTGCTAAAGCCTTTGCGCTTCAATGAGTCGGCGTAATTTTGTTGCTGGTCGATATCATCTTCAACGATCGCAATGTGGTAGGACATTCTGCAGCTTTCCTAAAGGGCTTATAGATAAAACCAGAGTGCTTACTATAACGCAGAATGGATGATTTTTACGCCACGAAGTGACGATCTCCATAACTTCTCCATGACAGCCCTGCTTTATCCAGAGAGTCAAAGCGAAGCTAAGCTTTCTCTCCTTTACTCGCCTTTTTCTTCCAGAGCGCTTCATAAGCTCTCCATTACCTAAATACGGCAAATTGTTTCAATAGTCTCATCGATACGGCAAGCACTCAGGTGCCAGATATCGTTTCTTAAATAGATTAAGTGGAGATCACTATGAAGCAAATAATGAATAAATCGAAAATCGCCAGCCTGGTATTGCTCGCTAGTATGAGTTCAGCGCCTTTTGCTAATGAACTGGCAGAACAAACGAGTGCAGAAAGTAATGAGTCAACCTATTGGGGGCTGGGCATTGGCTCTGTCTTAGGCGGCATTATTGCAGGCCCTCCGGGTATTGCTATAGGTGCTAGCTTAGGTGGTGCTTTTGGTTGGGGGCAAGATCAGCACGAGGCGCTTGAAGAGGCTCAGGAACAGTTGCACGAACAGGCGAACTTAGTGACGTCTAGCTCCAATGACTTGAACACAGAGATGGAAAAGCTAAGAGCAACCAGGGCTAAGTTAGGTGAGCTAAAGCGTCGTCATCACCATCAAACTGAAAAGTTAAATGACTTACAAGCTGAGTTGGCGAGCAAGGTTCAAACCTTAGAACAGAGCGATTTGTCGAATCTTTTGAGTGCCTATACCCAAGAGATCTACTTTGAAAAAGGCCAAGCGCGTGTCCCCTCATATGTTAGCGATCGTATTTCCAGTATGGCGGAGTTCTTACAGCGCTATCCTCATCTACAGATAACTTTGACAGGCTTTAGCGACCAAAGTGGCCCAGCGATATTCAACCAAGAACTATCCCGTGAGAGAGCTCAGGGCGTGAAAGATGCTTTGCTCGCTCAAGGTATCTCAGCAGAACGCATTGTGATTAAGTCAGTCGGTGAAAGCATGGCTCATGTGGCTGAAGGTGATGAGGGCAACGCAATTTTAGATCGTCGTGTAGCAATCGAGTTCGGCCAAGATAGCCCGCAAGAAATAATTTCAACAAAAGAGGAGCCAATAGAACCTTCGCAAGTGATTGAAAGCACGTCACTTGCAGAATTAAGTCAGTGAAAGTTCTTATTTGAATGCAGCTAAATGCCATGGCGACCTTATGTGTCGCTATGGCGTGAATAATGTTTTTGATCAACGGACTTTACTTAGTTGGAGGTCATATGCGAGCTCTAGAGAATAAACACTATCTCGATAATTCATGCTCTATTTTTAGAACCCGAGGCTGGCGTAGCGTGGCAGAAGTTTGTGCTTTGAGTTTTGTTTTTTATCTTTGGATGTTATCCCAGAGTGTCTTGGCGTCTGAGCATGACGCTAGCAAAAGCTACAGCTCTTTATGGTTGAGCCCTATAGAAGGGCAAGAGGCAGAAGCGCTAACAGAGCAAGAACAAGAGGATTTCTCGGCTCTGCAGCTGAGGACTCATGTCAGTATTCAGGTCGTGGGGCCGATATCTCGAGTGAGCGTTAAACAAGAATTTTATAACCCCAGTGATTTATGGGTGGAAGGCGAATATAGCTATCCCTTACCCGAGACCGCTGCAGTTGACCAACTAAGATTGCATATTGGTGACAGAGTGGTCGAAGGACAGGTTCAGGAAAAAAAGCAGGCAGCTAAAACCTTTGCCAAGGCTCGCAAAGAGGGAAAAAAGGCCAGCCTCTTATCGCATCGTCGAAGTAATCGATTTCGAACTCAGCTCACTAATATCGGGCCAAATGAAAGTGTCACGGTAGAGTTCGAGTATCAACAATGGCTAGATTATAAAGCTGGGCAATACGATTTGCGCTTCCCCATGGTTTCAACACCTACATATACATCAACAGTCGAGGAGGGCAGTCGCGCTAGTCTGCAAAAGGGCTTTGTCTTCCCAGAAAACCATTATCGACGCTTGGCAGAGAAAGCAGGCAACCCGCTAAGTATTAGGCTGGATATCGATGCTGGCATTCCTATCAATGCGCCTGAGAGTAATAGTCATCAAGTGAGTATTAACAAGCTTGATTCAAGCCGCTACCAAATTGAGCTTACAGGGGAGGCAGAGCTTTCCAATCGAGACTTTCTGCTCAGCTGGCAACCAGAGGCCGCATCGCAACCCACTGTGACGGTGATGCACGAGCCGAGTTCTGATGGCCATGATGAAGACCAGTATGGCTTATTGATGGTGATGCCGCCCCAGGAGAAATTCGCTGAGGATGACTCTCAAGATCGAAATCTGGTTTTGGTGCTGGATGTTTCGGGTAGTATGCAGGGTGCTTCGATACAACAGGCTAAAGCGGCCATGTTAAAAGCGCTCGACCAGCTAGAAGAAGATGACTTCTTTAACCTGATCTGGTTTAACAATCGTGCTATGTCTTTGTTTCCTATCAGTCAGCAAGCTTCTGCTCGTAACTTATCAATCGCAAGACACAAAGTGAATCAGCTCAATGCGAATGGTGGTACTAACATGCTACCAGCCTTGAATATCGCGCTTCAAAGTTCTGAGGAATCTCTGTCGACACTTCGGCAAGTTGTCTTTATCACCGACGGTGCTGTCAGCAACGAAGCGGAACTGTTTACCATGATCCGGCAAGAGCTTGGCCATAGTCGTTTGTTTACGGTGGGTATAGGGTCTGCCCCGAACAGCTACTTTATGCGCAAGGCAGCACATGCCGGTCGTGGTTCTTTTACTTACATTTCTCAGCCAGAGAGTGTTGAAGATCGGATAAGCGAGTTATTTACTCGCCTGGCAGCACCCGCCCTAAGTGATGTGTCGATAGACTTCCAGGGTTATGAGGTCGAGATGCTTCCGAGCCCCTTACCCGATGTCTACGCAGGTGAGCCTTTGTATGCAGCATTTAGAGCAGAGCATATGCCTGAATATGCGACGCTGTCCGGGAAAATTGCCGGACGCGATGTCTATATGCGGCTATCGCTACAGAGGCAGTTTTTAGAGGCTGATATAGCGGATGCTAGACAAAAAGGTATCGCCATCGAGTGGGCGCGAAGAAAGATTGAGCATTTACTAACGCTCTATCGTGAGTCTGAACCTGAGCATAAAGCGCTCTTGCAGAAAGAGATGACTGACTTGGCACTTGAGCATCGTCTGGTGAGTAAGTTTACCAGTCTGGTTGCTGTGGATGTTACTCCACAAAGGTCAGGTGTGGCGGTGGAACATCAAAAGATTCCCGCTAATCTTCCGGATGGCTGGGCACAGGGCAAGCTTGCGGGGCTTAACAGGGCGCAAACGCTACGACTCGCGCAGACCTCTAGTGGTCTTTGGTTTCAGCTTTATGTCGGCTTGGTGGCGCTTTTGTTGGTGACGGTGTTGTTATATCTATCTGAAGGCATGACTAAGCGAAAAGGAAAGGCGCTATGCTAAAGAAATTTTTACTGTTTGTATTGCTGATCGCCCTATCGCTCACGGCAATTGTTCAGCTTGGTAGTGGTGCCAAAATAGCGGCTAAAGCCTGGTTAAGTCAGTATTTGATCGAACAGGCTTGGTCGCGAACTTTGCTAGGCGAAGAGCGAGTTCGCCCCTGGCCCTGGGCTGACACCTGGCCGGTTGCAGAGCTAAGTGTGCCCAGCCTTGGTGTTCAACAAGTCGTACTTCATGGTGATAGCGGGCGAGTATTAGCGTTTGGGCCGGGTATGAATGATTATGTCGATGGTGGCCTGGGTTTAGATTTTAGTATTTTGAGTGGCCATCGAGACACCCATTTCAGGTTTTTAAAAGATCTGAAGTTAAATGATGTGTTTGTGATTACAACTGCAGATGGCAAGCGCAGTGACTATCAAATTATTAATACGGAGGTGGTTAACCAGAATTGGTTACTCCCGGAATTGGAGCCATCGGTTGAGAATTTGATGATACTCGCGACTTGCTACCCGTTTGATACCTTAACAGCCGGGGCTGAAGAGCGGTTTTTAGTTTTTGCGATACCGCTTAAGAATAGGCCCGTTAGCTAGTGCCTCAAACGAATGGGAGCTTACTCCTTATCTTTGGATGTACACTCCGCCAAGCTGGCATCCATCTTACAGCGGATCTTTCTAAACAAGGTGAGGGCTTTGCGGTTATAAACGCCTTCTTCTCGTAGCGCAATGCGGCTTTTTCTAAAGAACTCGTTCCATTTGTCTTTGGTTTCTTGGGAAATATTGATCCAGTACTTTTTAGGAATGGTTTGCTCGCTTTCTACAATTTTTTTAATTTGAGCCGGGTACTTATTTGTCATCAGGTCACGAGATTTCTGACCAAAGCCCTCAGGTACTTTTTTCCAGCGAAGGATCAGTTGCATGGTTATTTGTAGCTTTGGCCAATTAATGATGCCTCCATTCGGCGCGAGGCCTTTGTACATCTCCATTGGTTCATATGCCAGGGCAGGTGCTCCGGTGACATCGACGGCGCGGTTGTTAAATTTTTGCAGGGCATTACGAATGCCAGATGCGACGGGTGTCATACCTATTCGAGTTGCGATATGTGCGGTCTCCGGGGCGTTATCGAGCACGGTAATACGCTTTCCTGACAGGTCTTTCGGGGCATGAATGTTCTTATCATTTACAAATAAGAATACAGCGCCAATGGGCGCAATACCGACGATTTCGTAATCCCCTTTGCGCATAATCTTTGCACCTCTCGGGCTGCTTATCGATTTAATAGCCATGCCTAGATGTTCATAGGTTGGCAGCGCGCCTAAAGCGTTTAGAGAGCCGGTAAAATCATTGTATTCACGTGCCCGAATGCCTGGCAGGTTGAGCATGTCGCATACGCCATTTTTGAATTCTTCTGAGGCGACCCGGTCATCGGTATAGAGCTTGAATGAAAGGTCAACACCCCAGCGAACCGCGTCAATCTTGTACTCTTTCATTTCTTTATGGATGGGGCCATCGTTGCCGACGAAGTCAAACACGCACATCGTTAGTGGTTTCAATTCATTGCTTTGCGTGACGGTCGCAAGGAATGTTGATGAGAGTAATAATACGAAGGAAAGCGGTGCATGGAAATAGCGCATAGAGCTCTAGCCTCTGTCGTTGTTATTTTACTACTGACTATCTTGCTTATAACTACTTTGTTTATAGCTGTTTTTTAATAACTATGAGCGTATCAGGCTTGCTAGAGGCGAGCCTTGCTTTAGATCAATTGAGCTTTATTGAGTGGACTGAAGACGGCTGGCTTGAATTGGGTTAACCTAAGCTTTCTACTTGAGCAAGTTGAGAGGCTAGTTATGGCATTCACCGAAATGTCTAATGAATCGGATGCACTGAAAAAACGCTACGAGCTTATCCTGACGTCTATTGGTGAAGGTGTTTACGGTCTTGATAAAAACGGTTTAACCACTTTCGTGAATCCAGCCGCCGAACGAATGACCGGGTGGCTGGAAGAAGACCTTATTGGCAAAATAGTTCATGAGTTTCATCATCATTCCCATGAAGATGGTCGTCATTACCCAGTGCATACTTGCCCTGTCTATCAAACAGTAAAAGACGGTGTTCAGCGTGAAGTCGATAATGAGGTTTTTTGGCGCAAAGACGGTTCGCAGTTTCCTGTAGAGTATATCGCAACAGCTATTGAGCATGAGGGTGAGATAGTCGGTGCTGTGATTGTGTTTAAGGATATCTCGGAACGGAAACGCTCAGAGCGGGAGTTAAAGTCTGCGCTGCGTCAGGTAGAAGAATTGAAGGAGCAATTACAGGCCGAGAATCGCTACCTGATGGATGAGATCCAGTCTCAGCATAACTACGCCAAGATGATTGGCCAGGGGCCTGCTCTTGATCAGATTCATACGCAGATC
>NZ_LWGA01001231.1:0-3773 GCF_001635235.1 Oleiphilus sp. HI0117
CCCCTCAACTGAGTTTATGCCTTTAAAGTTACGCGTTTTTATAGATTTTATGTTAGATCAATTTGTCGATGCGTCTTAATACTCAAGGTGAGTGTCAGCTTGGCCAGATTCGATTAAAAGGTTGACGCCGCAATGTCGAATACCGGTTCGAGAAAAAAGCTTCGAATTCCAAACTACTCAAAACAGCAAGATGAGCAAATCAGCCGAGTTTGACCTCATTCACTTATCAACAGTCACCATGAGATATCGCTGCCAAAATACCTTTCATTGCCACATCTCTAACCCTGTCTATACTGAATACAAAAAGAACAAGCCATTCCTTCAATCAAACGGCCTTCAATATGTTTCGCGATGCAACAATACGTCTAAAAGTAATATCTGGATTTGCCCTATCCACACTCGTTATCCTTTTGGTTGGACTGATCGGTTTTAATGGTATTAGTAAGCTATCAGATAACCTATCATTTATCGTGGGTCCAGCATGGGACAGCGCTGATGGAGCGATGGAGGCAGAAATTGGTCTGGAAGCTCAAATGCTTGCAGTAGAGAAAATCTTTCAAGGTTATCATTACGATAAAGGGCTAGAGTCAATCAAGGAAGCCCAACAAAGCACCGATGAAGCGATAGATCAGCTCCGCGATGCAGGGCTCATGGACGCCACTCAAATCGAAAATTTTTCCTTAAACAAAAGTCAGTATAAAAAGCTGCTCGAAGAAGTGCTAAAAGAGTATAAAGACTTTGCCTTCTTAAAATATCAATATGATGAAAATGCAGAAAAATTCGTCAAACTAAGTAGCGAAATAGAAGCAATCGGAGATTCAACGGTCGAACAACTAGAAAAGTCCCCCTCTCAATTAGTCACATGGGATACTGGCCTAAATAATATGTGGTTGGCTGCCGATGGCGCAATGGAGTCTAGTATCGGCTTACTCTCTGGTCTCTACCATATGGCTCGTTTTATCGCAAAGAGCGAAGAGCATAGTGCCGCACAATACAATCTGAACGAAGCGCTCGCATTCCAAAAAGAAGCAGCAAAGGAAATGTTCAGTACTGGTGCATTCAAATTAAATGCAGGAAGCAAATGGCAAAACCTTAGTTATGAAGAGGCCTACACAAAACACTTAGACAAACATGAAGAACTAACAAAAAAGCTGTTTGCAGCAACTCACGCATATCAAACAACTCATATCAAATACATCACAATTGCTGACCAACTCCTGGTGCAGTTGGGTAAATTTGAAGAAAGCGGAGATCGAGTAGTTGAAAATGAAGTCGATGTCATTAATCAAATTCAACAGGCGACACTAAGCGTTATGACGATGACTGCAATTGGCGGCGTCGTGGTTGTGATTATCTTCTCTTTACTTCTACTGCGCTCAATCCTCAGCCCCTTAAACGAAATTAGCACGCGAATTGAAGACATAGCACAAGGAGAAGGAGACCTCACACTGCGTCTCAACATGGAGTCAAAGGATGAACTCGGCACCCTAGGAAATCACTTTGACAGCTTCCTTGATAACATCCATAACATTATTAGCCAGGTATCTAGTCGTTCTGTAACAATGTCGGCAGAGATCACGGAAATGGACAACGTTGCTCAACGAACAAATGAGAGTGTAGACGAACAAAGACGTCAAACAGACCTAATCGCTACAGCCATCAATCAGATGTCCTCAAGTGGTCGAGAAATTGCTCAAAATACCGAAAATGCGGCGAGAAGTGCGACCGAAGCGAAAATTGTCAGTGAAGAAGCCGAACAAATTGTCACCGAAGCAATCTCGACTATCGGCAGTTTATCAGCTGAAATTGAGGATGCCACAGGCGTCATCTCAACACTTGAAGATGAGGTCAATCAAATTGTAAACGTCCTCAACGTGATCGTTGGAATCGCGGAACAAACAAACCTCCTTGCTCTCAATGCCGCAATCGAAGCTGCGCGAGCAGGTGAGCACGGTAGAGGATTTGCTGTTGTTGCTGATGAAGTTAGAGGCTTGGCAGGACGCACTCAACAAAGCACAGAAGAAATACAAGAAATGATTGATCGACTCAAAAGTGGATCACAGAGAGCCGTCGAAGTCATGACACGAAGTAATGAACAAAGTCAAAGTACCGTTCGTCAAAGTGAACAAGTACAACGATCACTTAACCAAATTGCTTCTTCGATTTCAGTTATAAATGAGATTAACCAACTAGTAGCAAGCGCTTCAGAAGAACAGTCATGCGTGTGTGAAGAAATGGAGAAGAATGTTCAAACGGTTGTTGAAGTCGCCACCACGACCAGCGAGGGCATGGAACAAACTTCTGCAAGCTGCCAACAAGCAAACCAACTAAATCAGGATTTGTCCGACTTAGTTAACCGCTTTAAGGTCTGAGCAAGCTTATTCAATTGCTCAATAAAAAGGAAACTGATAGTCACTGCTGTATCATATTTTTTTAATCGTTCTATGTATACGAATCGATTAACTAGGTCTATATAGGAAACGCAAAGACACAGCAGAGATTAGGTTTACTACTCACCTAAGTCGAGACAAGTAGATCTCATAAATTTCAGAGGGACTATAAACCAAACCGCTTACATTGGTTAAAATTAGATCCCTCCGTCGCTTTTTGACTACTGCATGCTTTGTATTTGTACGCCGTGTAGATATCGACCCGATTCGATCTGGGTTGTTCGTACAACCGTCGCCTTGCTAACCAAGTCGGGCACTATTCCCATCTCTGAGCGGATACAGGCCTCAATACATTCACCTGCGTTAATCGCCCTATCAAGTTCAACTTGCATGCCATTTACACTAAGATCGAGGCAAGTGCCCTCAATATAGTTTCCAGTATCCAGTTTTACCTGGATAGGCGTGTCTAGCTTCATACGGATATGGTCACGTTTCTCATCATAATTTCTAACATTGATCATAGATAATTCCTCAACAACTGGATGCAGGACTGCTCAAGGCCTAAAAGTCAGACTCTTGAACCAACACTAAATATTAATCAAAGGTCGTACCGTAAAAACAGATACTTCTTACCATCAACACCTTGCGGCACACTTCTAGAATTTGAATAAAGCAAGGCACTAATAATTGGTCAAAAAAACGGCAATGATCATCCGAGTGGGAATTGGCGTCTGAGTAAAGTGCCTCTCCCCCTTTATTTCTCTTCTCATTGACATTACTGGTAATGACATTAGGATACTTAGCCTGAAACGTATCACCATCCTAAAAGAGTATTATCACACATGAAAAAATTCTGGCTCATGCTACCTGTGCTGTTTGCACTAGCTTTAAACGCCACGCACGTCGATGCCAAAAAGTTCGGCGGCGGAAAGTCGTTTGGAAAGCTATTTCAAACCAAGCCTTCTCCTGCTAAAAAAGCTGCGCCAAATAATTCAGGAGCTGCAAAACAGAAAGCGCCGGCCAAGGGCGGTATGGCGAAAGGTTTAATGGGTGGCCTTCTCGCTGGTGGCTTAATTGCAGCTTTAATGGGTGGAGCATTTGAAGGCATTCAAATCATGGATATAATTCTGCTCGCTTTGGTGGCCTTTATTCTGATTCGCTTATTTAAAGGTATGATGCAAGCTAAAGCAGCCTCCATGGAGCCTCAACCAGCTTATTCTACAAATCAATTCAGACAAGAGAGCCAAACAGACGCCCAACCAAGCAAGTTCTTGGCGGGTCAGTTTCCTCAGTCATCTTCCGGCAATCAGCCAACAGCTAACCAGAACAACGATGCTACCTTTAATGAAGAGCAAACTTCAGGGTTTGGTTCGTATAATGATG
>NZ_LWGA01001232.1:0-538 GCF_001635235.1 Oleiphilus sp. HI0117
CGGCTCTATCGTGCGTCCAACGCAGGCCACGTTTCTTTGTGGCCGGAGTGATGTTTGATGAACTGGTTAGATGTTTTAGAACACCCAAGTAGAACAACACCACGTTGTGTAGCCGAAGGCGGAACTTTAGTTCGTTGCCTGTGGCTAAAATAATTAAGTTGACGACTTTACCGGATTCCCTAGGAACACACCACCGACGAAGCCTCTACAAATTAAAATGTACCTGAGAAACTTAAACAGCGGAGCGGAACAGCGGGAAACCGTGCCACTTACCCTAAAAACTTAAACGGAGGAATGTATGAAAAGAAACGAGCACTCCTTGCCGAGTATTGAGCCTTAAACCTAAAGGCCAAAAAACATTTAACATTTGAATCTACGACATAAGGTCGTATATCCATTTGTCGTATATCCTTTTTTAAAAAAATTCTATATCACACGAATCCTACATCATTTCTGGAGTCCGATGAAGTCCAAAGTTTTTGCAATTTACAAAGTGCGACTCGTGTCGCCTATCCTTTTATTACAAGCCTTCATAATT
>NZ_LWGA01001233.1:0-806 GCF_001635235.1 Oleiphilus sp. HI0117
TGCTACACCGAGTGTGCCGTATTTGACCAGGGCCGGCCAGGTTACCCATACCGAGTTAATAATCATGTGTCGTCTCTCCGTCCATTATTTTTGTTTTCTTTGACAAAAAACCCTTTCCCTAAGCAGGTGCATATTGGGGGATACGCTCGACCCCTGCTTGAGGAAAAGAGGACAACTTTTGTCAAGTAACCGGCAGGGTAAGGATAGTGTTAAAACTTTAACACCCTCCTAAAGGATGGGGAGATACAAAAATCAAGGTACACTCGATCTCTTAAGCCTGTTTCAGCCTGAGTTCAAACGTTAATAGATAAATTACCGACAATTACAGCAAAAGTCATAAAACATGGCCTATTTCACACTTTGAATAGTGGTATTTCACAATATTTAAAAGCGCTATTGAGATCGAAAAGGACATAATGCAGTCTTAATTAGTAGACGCATGTATGCCATATAGAGTCAGAACAATAACAAGGAATCAGGACGAGCGGTGGCACTATGAATACTCATATCAAGCGAGATGATCTAATAGCACTATTGGATAAGGGGCTAGGCTACCCTCTTGTTCTCATGGTGGCACCACCCGGTTCCGGAAAGAGTGTTTTGCTGGATCAATGGGTAACTCGGCAAAAATCCATTCATACTGAATGTCAGACCTTGCAATTCCAGACCTCCCCAAAGCTTAATGAGGGCAACGCATTATTTGCGTTAATATTTGAGTCCCTGAAAAATATCGCGCCGCTATGGGATGCTTCATTTTTTAACCTTTTTAAAGATGACTCCGAAGTAAAGCCCGAGCAAATCATTGA
>NZ_LWGA01001234.1:0-980 GCF_001635235.1 Oleiphilus sp. HI0117
ATGGCGTGGTCAGCTATGTAGTCGTCAATATCGATTACCTTGATAATGATCACTAGTACCTAGACAGCTTTTGTAAAAACGATAATATATCTGCTTAGATCAAGGAGAGAGCCATGCCTAAAAAATATTTTCATTTTATGCTTTTATGTTTCCTTATACCTTCAATCAGCCTCTCTGAATCACCAGATGAGGATTGGGATGAAGACGAGGATCTTGAATACTTTTTCTCAACCAGGCAAAAATCAACGCTTGAGGATTTTCCACTTCAAGAAATTGGTGGTGAAGAGCTCTCTAATGCTGCGATTGCCGGCGCACTAAAAGCCGATACCTCAAGCGGTCAAAATGCTAAACCTATTTACCTTCAAGAAAAAGAAGACAGTGATAAACAGAAGGCTGGTGATGCACTTAAGGAAGATGAATTGCTTAAAGCAGGTGAAGACTTGCAACTAAATCAGTTTCAAATACCCACAGCTGAATTTCAGCAGCCTATTTATTCCCAGCCTACTGGGCGTACCTATTCCGCGCATAGTACAAACACGATTTCCCGTCCTTAGGCTAATCGAAGATTAAATTTCTAATGAGAATTAGAAATATGGAAAGATCGCGCGTTTATTTCATTCAAAAGGAAAGTTGTTAACAACTTTATTCCATCGTTAACTACTTTTCCCTATGAATAGCGGCTGTAAATACGGCTAGCTCATCACTCAACTGTTACTGATTTTGCTAAATTACGTGGCTGATCCACATCGGTACCTTTAATCAACGCAACATGATAACTAAGCAACTGCAAAGGCACAGTATATAAAATCGGCGCGACGATCTTTTCACAATGTGGTACGTCTAGTACTTTCATGGTGTCATCACTTTTGAAGTGTGCGTTTCGATCAGCAAAAACATACATCAAACCACCTCTTGCACGTACTTCTTCAACGTTAGAATGCAGTTTTTCTAGAAGCTCATTGTTCGGTGCAACAACAATG
>NZ_LWGA01001235.1:0-2320 GCF_001635235.1 Oleiphilus sp. HI0117
TGACGACCGGAAATCTCAGCCAGTGTTTCGCTGTGCATATTTTCGGGGAATAACAGTAGCAGGTTCATCTAATTGTTATTCGCTTACAGGTTCTTCGTTGCGCTTCTTTTCGACGAGTTTTGAAAACAGCACTCCGACTTCAAAGAGAGCCCACATTGGAACTGCTAAAAGAGTTTGCGAAATAACATCTGGAGGCGTCAATAACATACCGATAACGAAGCAGCCAACCACGATGTAAGGGCGTTTTTCACTTAGGCTAGCTGAGCTGGTAATACCTGCCGCAACCAAAATAATGGTTGCGATTGGGATTTCGAAGGCTAAACCAAATGCGAAGAATAGCTTTAGAATGAAGTCAAGATAGCGACTGATATCGGTCATTACAGTGACGCCTTCAGGTGCGGCACTGGTGAAAAAGCCAAACACCAAAGGAAAGACGACAAAGTAAGCGAATGCCATGCCGAGATAGAACAATATTATGCTCGATAGCAGTAAAGGATAGGCGAGCCGTTTTTCATTCTCATAGAGTGCAGGTGCGATAAAACCCCATATTTGAAAGAGCACATAAGGCATTGATATAAACAGTGCCGTCATTAGTGCCAGTTTGAAGGGGGTAAAGAAGGGTGATGCGACATCGGTCGCGATCATGGTGCTACCTTCGGGTAAAAAGACCCTAAGTGGCTCTGAGACAATCAGGTAGATATCGTTGGCAAAATAGTAAAGGCCTGCGAAGATCAATATAACGCAAAGCACAGAACGCAGGAGGCGTGTGCGCAATTCTATCAGATGGCTGATTAGAGGCTGGCCTTGGTCGACTACAGTGTCGTTTTCAGTTGCGTTGTCAGAAGTCTTACTCATGTCTTTACTATGCTTAGCTTATTACGGAGGCCATGTTATGACTGCTTAGGCTTGTCGTTTTGCGTATTGCTTTGAAGGTCTTTTGACGAATCAGGCTCTTTTGGTGCCTGAAACAGCTTGTCATACTCATCTCTTGGTAAGGGCTCGAACTCTTCAGCTTCTTTGAGCGTTTCAACTCCGTAGAAGTACATCCTGTTTTGCCGACTATCCTTGCTCATGCAATACAAATGATTTAAAATATTCAGAGGTTCCCTAGTTTTCAAATCTATTTTTAAGTGCCTAGGTCAGCTATTGTTGATAGCTATTAAAAGTAGTTGATCTTACAAGGTTTTTCAATGCGCTGACGCATGCGCTTTACAGGGAGTTTCGAGATTATGTTTAAGCACGGGACATGGGTTCTGTTAATTGCGGTTTTGATTACTGGATGTACTCAATCTCAGACAGAAACTGTTGATGGCATAGGTTCGGTCGAAGGTTTTTCCCCCGCCACCCAGATAACACAAAAAATGAATCAGGCTGTCGAAGCGCAACTTCCCCTCAAAGATTCTGAAGATATCGCACAATCCAAACGAGGCTTCATAGCCACGGTAGAAGGCCTTCAAGTATCCGCCTCCGGAAAATTGGCCTGGAACACAAAGGCCTATGAGTTCATACAAGGACAAGCTCCTGCAACTGTAAATCCTAGTCTTTGGCGGCAGGCGGGACTCAACAACAGGCATGGTTTGTATCAGTTATCAGAGGGGATATATCAGGTTCGTGGTTTCGATCTGGCCAATATGACCGTGATTCGTGGAGAGACGGGCTGGATCGTGATAGACCCGTTAACCACAGTGGAAACGGCACGCGTGGCAATGAAACTGGTAAATGATCAATTAGGAAAAAGACCCGTTAGCGCCATTTTGTTCACCCATTCTCATATTGATCACTTTGGCGGTGCCCATGGCATTGCCTCTCCAGAACAAGTCAGCCAACAGCAACTTAAAGTGATCGCGCCAGAAGGCTTTATGGAAGAGGCCACCAGTGAAAATGTGGTGGCAGGCATGGCAATGGGACGTCGCTCTATGTACATGTACGGAAAGCGATTACCTAAATCTGAAAGAGGGCATGTGGGCTCTGGCTTAGGTAAGGAACCTGCGTTTGGTCAGTTCACTATCTTAGAACCCAATGTGCTGATTTCCGAGAGTGGTGAACGTCATGAGATCGACGGCGTGACATTTGAATTTCAGGTGGTATCCGGTTCAGAAGCACCTGCAGAATTTACTTTCTATCTTCCTGAGTTCCGAGCCTGGTGTGGCGCTGAATTGGTTTCGCGTAATCTCCACAACCTATATACCTTGAGAGGGGCTAAAGTGCGCGATGCTTTGAAGTGGAGCGGTTATATTCATGATGCCATTCAATACGCAGAGAAAAGTGACCTCTATTTTGGCAGTCACCACTGGCCGATATGGGGCAGTGAAAAACTGGT
>NZ_LWGA01001236.1:0-461 GCF_001635235.1 Oleiphilus sp. HI0117
CGGTCCAAAGAGTAATTATCAAGTTTCAAAATAAAACCGCTTTAATTCTTGCATTAATACTTCTAACCAAATAACGTCTCAGTTAATGGTCAGAACATGCTCTAAATCAATTTAAAAAAATATCGTTGGTTATTAATTTATATCACAATTCCGACGCTTAACAAGTTTAGCACTGTGTGTTTTCGTAATTAGCAAAGACTAGCTCTGCTACTTATGAAACACTTATAAGTCCCAAATCACCTGGTCTGATTTCTTTCTAAGTGATTCGAGGTATTTTTCATGAGACGCAGCTTCCTCTGTATTGGCAGCCAGAACAGGTAGAGGCTTGCGTGTACCGGGTAACCTTCGAATACCTCCGGCGCCACCTTCATCTGTCTTTTCCTTATCTAGCAACAAGCTAGTCTGCCCACCACTTAGTAATAAATAAACATCAGCGAGTATTTCGGAATCCAATAAAGCCC
>NZ_LWGA01001237.1:0-1162 GCF_001635235.1 Oleiphilus sp. HI0117
TTCTATTAGAAACCCCAGTAGGTCGTCCTACTGGGGTTTTTTATTGCCTGGAAGAAAGTATTGTAAGTAACTCACTTTCGTTTTAATTATGTGAGCAGGTTCTTATCTTGTTGTTTGATTTGTGAACGACTGTAAAGTTTTGACTCGCAAGACATGATTTAATTAATTATTGGGTATACTTCCCTAACTTCTAATAAATCAGGACGCTGATTTCAACTATGAATGCATCTACAAACAACAAAATTGCTTTGTTATTTCTATCGCTAATGATGGCTAGTAGTACGAAGATATATGCAGAAATGCAGTCGCTATCTGACAGTGATTTATCTGAGGTCGATGGCCAAGGCATCGGTTTAGTGATGGATGACTTTATTTTCAGTCACGGCCATAATCCAAGCGAAGGCAAGGTATTCAGGATTAGTGGTGTAACTAACAGTGCTGGAGAAGACGTTGTAATCAACGTTAATCAAATGTATATCGCGCGTGCAGGTAGTAATTATGGGGAGACTCTAGAGGGTGTAAATCTAGGTAGGCTAACTAACCCATACGAAATTGATTTATTAAATGGTGATGACCCTGATATTGGCTTACCCGGAGAGGCGGTACTTGAATTTGCGGCACCTAGGAAGGTTTTAGATACTGCTCAAGGTTATGACTGTTTGACTGGTGCTGCAGGTGGGGAGTGTTCTAGTAGACCTTCATCTGCTGAATGGGTAAATGGGGAGAGGCCAGATCTTGGCTTAGAACTTGAAATTAATGATGGTGCTCTTGCAAGCAATTTAAACATCAATGTTGAAAGTGCCGTGTTTGACGGGTCTTACTTGCGCTTGTGGGGCGATGACGGGGAAGAGCGTATGGCAGCAGAGTTTCGTCTTAACTTTTATTCTCCCTCCATTGAGGTAAGTACTTGTGAGCAAATTAATCAAGGTTGCTCATCTAGCATTAAAATGTCCAACTTCCAAATGGAGTTGGCTTTAGGTCACACGTTCCAGCCCTTATACATCGGGGTAGATGGATCTAGCAATCTACCAACAAGCGGTGGGCTTACTCTTCAAATAGCGAAAATTACACATCCATATATGGATAAGATTAATGTTGTTGATGGTTCATACGATTTAGCTGACCCGGATGCTGTCGCAGCGCATGACTTTTTTCACGATTA
>NZ_LWGA01001238.1:0-840 GCF_001635235.1 Oleiphilus sp. HI0117
TCTTTACGGACGGACTCAACCGCATTTTCAAATGAAATGATATCATCATCAATATTTTCAGCACTTCTATCAGGCACCGCATCCAGGTCGGCAAGCGGAAAAACAACAACACTGCGACCAATCGCAACGCCTGGTGCACCAGCGATACCCTTGAAGGCGATATCCTGCGCTACTTTCCCACTCTCAGAAACTGACTCAATTGCTTTAGTTGCTTCTGAATGCGCTATAACGCTCGCCAGCTGTGCAGAAACCGTAACTAGAAAAGCTTCTTCACCTTCATCAAACTTACGCAGGTTACTGGCTTCCTGAACAACCAATACACCCAATACCTTTTTATGATGAATGATTGGAACACCAAGAAAGCTTGTAAAACGCTCTTCTCCCGTTTCAGGCAAATAGCGGTAGCGTTCATGCTGCTGGGCATCTTCGAGGTTTATCGGCTCTTCCCTAACACCAACCAAACCAACCAGACCCTCTGAATAACCCAAGCTCACGTTCCCGATCGCATCTTCCCGCAAGCCACGAGAGGCACGCAAGACATAACGATTTTCTGCCGGATCAAGAAGATAGATGGAACATACTTCCGTACTCATAGCCTCCTGAACGCGACTGACAATAATATTCAGTGCTTCCTCAAGACTAGCGGCACTATTCACTTCCTGAACAATACTGCGAAGTATGCTTAGCATTTAATACCCTTTATATTATGCCCACGTTTCCAATAGGTGGCTTAGTTCTTAAATAAGTCAGTTGATAACTCTTTCATTGCTCTTCGGTATACCTCTCGCTTAAATGAGACAACCTGACCCAGCGGATACCAATAACTTACCCACTGCCAAC
>NZ_LWGA01001239.1:0-2599 GCF_001635235.1 Oleiphilus sp. HI0117
AGCATCAAGCTCTTTGCAAGCGCTAGTCGCTTTGCTCTTGAGCCTTGTCACGCCGAACTTAGCAAAGCCAATTTAGCCTGTCACACTTTTAAGTTTATGAGACAACCAAAGCAGCAAAAGTTTGCCCCTAAAATCAGCTTGAAAAGACTGAGTGCGAAATCAAACAATCTTCAGTCTCTGATTAAACAGGCAGCCAGCCGAAAGTCGCTGGAAGTTCTGTTTGACGAAACCTTGCCAAGCGCTTTTAAAGGCAAGTTTCAAATAAACGCCTTTAGCCAAGGCAGGCTCACCCTCACCTGCTCGTCTGCAGCGCTCATGACCAAATTCCGTTTCTCTCAAGAGCAGGTGATATCTATGCTCAATGCAAAAATTCACCCAGAGAGAATAGAGCAGATCAAAATCAAAGTGCGACCCAAAGGGGCATTTTCAAACAAAGCACCCATTGATACGCCAAGTACACCTAAACACTTAAGCAAAAAAAATGCCCAGATTCTAAGAGAAGAAGCTGAGCATACTGATGATTTGAAACTAAAAAAGATTTTACTTCAGTTAGCCAGACATACTGATTAGCAGATTAGTATCAATATATCCGGCTCGCTGGTTTTCTCTTATGCAGCCACTTAAGCAGCTAACACTGGCTTCATATATGAAATTGGAGCTGTACTTGCGTCTTCGAAAGTATTCACTTCCCAAGCATCGGTTTCCTTGATGAGTTTTCGCAGCAACTTGTTGTTCAAGTCATGACCAGACTTGTAACCTTTAAACTCACCAATCAAGCTATTGCCCAATAAGTATAAGTCGCCGATAGCATCCAAAATTTTGTGTTTTACGAACTCATCGTCATAACGCAAACCATCTTCGTTCAAGACCTTGTAGTCATCAACAACAATTGCGTTATCGAAACTACCGCCTTGAGCTAGATTCATTGCTTGCAAACGTTCAAAGTCACGCATAAAACCAAAAGTCCGGGCACGGCTTACTTCTTTTACAAACGAGGTGCTCGAGAAATCAATCGCCGCATCTTGAGTACCCTGATGAAAAACAGGGTGATCAAAGTCAATTGAAAAGCCAACTTTGAAGCCATTAAAAGGCACAAACGTCGCTTTCTTACCGTCTTCTTCGATCGTCACTTCTTTGGTGATGCGAATAAACTTCTTAGCCGCTTCTTGCTCTTCAATTCCCGCAGACTGGATTAGAAAAACAAAAGGACCAGCACTACCATCCATAATGGGTACTTCTTCAGCACTTAACTCAACACGGCAGTTATCAATACCTAAACCAGCCATGGCTGAAAGCAAATGCTCTACAGTCGCTACTTTAACGCCGTCTTTAACAAGCGTTGTTGAAAGCAAAGTCTCACCTACGTTTTCCGCACGCGCTTCTATCTCCACAGCTGGAGACAAATCGGTACGACAAAACACAATCCCTGAGTCGATCGGTGCAGGCATAAGCGTTAAATACACCTTTTTACCTGAATGAAGACCCACTCCAGTGGCTCGAATTGTATTCTTTAATGTGCGCTGTTTAATCATATTTTGATTTCTATCAACCTTTATAAATTGCTGAACTGGTCAAAAAACAGGCGCATAATAACAGAATGCGCCGAATTTCCCAACTAAAACGATCAACTATTCATCAAGATGTAATATTAGGCGCGGATAATTAATCCGCTTGACGCCTCAAAAATGCTGGTATATCCAAGTAATCAACACTTGGAGCCGCATCAGTTTTGCTCGTATCAACCGCAGCATTACCTACGCGGTCAACGCTTGGACGACGGCGACTTACAGCTGGGCGCTCCAATTCACCGTAATCTAGCGTACCGTCCTTTTTAGTCGGCGTATTGTCAACAACCTTAACCGGCTTATCCATTGCAGCTGACAAACCTGTTGCAACAACTGTTACTTTTAGTTCATCTGTCATCTCAGGATCGATAACCGTACCTACAACAACTGTTGCTGAGTCTGAAGCAAATTCTTCTACAATATTACCCACTTCCGAGAACTCACCCAAGTTCAAGTCAACACCCGCAGTAATGTTAACCAAGATACCACGCGCACCCTGAAGGTTAATGTCTTCTAGCAGCGGGCTTCTAATCGCAGCCTCTGCAGCTTCCTTAGCTCGCTCTTCACCCGATGCTGAACCGGTACCCATCATAGCCATGCCCATTTCAGACATAACTGTTTTTACGTCTGCAAAGTCAACGTTGATCATACCTGGGCGGATAATTAGATCCGCAATACCTTGAACAGCCCCTTGAAGTACGTCATTCGCTGCACCAAATGCATCAAGCAAGGTCGTATTTTTACCTAAAACTGATAGCAGTTTTTCATTTGGAATCGTGATCAAGGAATCAACATTCTCAGCCAGTTCCTGCAAACCTGCTTCAGCGATTTTCATACGCTTGCCGCCTTCAAAAGGAAAAGGCTTAGTCACAACAGCAACCGTCAAAATACCTAATTCACGCGCTACTTCAGCCACAATCGGTGCTCCACCCGTACCTGTACCGCCGCCCATACCGGCAGTAATAAATACCATGTCAGCACCCTTTAGGGTTTCCGCAATGCGCTCTTTATCTTCTAAAGCCGCTTGACGTCCA